>NZ_SMKP01000273.1:0-10378 GCF_004349015.1 Nonomuraea diastatica | reverse complement strand
ATGGTGGGCTGTGGCGGTGGGGTGGGCATCTCTGCCGCGCGTTCCAGGGCTTGAGTAGACACCTCGTCGAGGGGCGGGCGGTGGCCGGCGTGCTGTTCGGCGGTGGCCTGTACGCCCGCGTCGTCAAGCAGGTACGTGCGGGCGCGGCGAGGAATGTCGTGTTCCGGGGAGCTGATCAGGAACTTGCCGGGGGCGTCGAGCTTGTGCGGGTGCCATCCGGCCTTGACCATGCCCTGCCCCAGGATGAGGTCTCCGTCGCGTGCTTCTCGGACGCGGAAGCACAGGCGGACGTCCATCTGGGAGCGGACCGAACGCCGTGGTGACGGCGGCGTAGCCGCGTTCGATCGGACGGGTGAGGTTGACCCACCGGCCCCACAGGGCCAGTGCGCCCGCCACGAGGGCGGTGGCGATGATCACGGTGGGCCACCAGTCGGGGAACCAGCGCCGCAGGACCATGCTCCCAGCCAGGACGCTCACGCCGATGGTGAGCGGGGCCAGTTCGGACCGGTACCGCCAGGCCAGGCGGGCGATACCGGCGATGGCCAGGGGCGCCAGTTCCAGATCGTCGATCATGGCGATGGGTTGCACGCCGTAGCGGCGCATCCGGCGTGCGTTGCGCCGCAGTTCGTAGCGTGAGGCGCGGTGTCTGTTCATCGGCCCTCACCCGCCCTGTGGTCGGCGGGCATCTGGGCGTGCAGCTCGTCTCGCACGTAGTACTGGGGGTCGTCGTCGCTGTCGTGGTGGGCGGCCAGGGTGGCGCGGATGGCGGCGAGCAGGTTGGCGCGCTGGTGGCGGATGCTGGCAAGTTCGGCGCGCAGGCCGGTCACCTCGTCGATGAGGGTTTCGATGTCGTCGAGGGCGGCGATCACGTACTCCCACAGTGGGAGCAGGGGCGAGGGGTCGCGGGACAGTGCCGTCAGGAGTTGGGCGGCGGTGGTGTTGCGGTGGGCGGCTCCCTGGAGATCGGTGTGTGGGTAGGGGTGGCGATGGGTCATCAGGCATCACATCCTTCGGTCGGGGACAGGGGCAGTGGCTGGTGATCCAGCTCAGGGCCGCGTGGAGGGCGGCGCGGATGTCGGGTGCGAGCGTGGTGGCGGCCAGCAGGAAGCCGAACAGCACGGTGATCAGCGCGTGCCACCAGCGCAGGCCCAGGTAGCGCCAGGCGATGAACACCAGTATGCCGAACACGAGCAATCGGGGTGGTCAGGTACGCCGACAGCAGGGCGGTCTTGGCGCCGTCGCGGTCCTGCCAACTGGCCGCCAGCACTGTGACGGTGATGAGCAGGCCGGTGGTGTCGGTGATGATGAACCGCTTGCGACCGTTGACCTTCTTGCCTGCGTCGTAGCCGCGGCTGTCGCGGCCGACGGTGTCGGCGCCCTTGACGCTTTGCGAGTCGATGATTGCCGCTGACGGCTCGTCCTCGCGACCAGCCTGGCGGCGGGCCTTGATGCGCAGCTCGGCCAGCAGCGCTTCGGTTGCGCCAGCTTGTTCCCACTGCTGGAAGTACCAGTACACGGTCTGCCAGGGCGGCAGGTCGGTGGGCAGGTACCGCCACGGGCAGCCCGAGCGCACCACGTACAGGATCGCGTTGACGATCTCCCGGCGCGGATGCTTCTCCGGACGGCCGCCGGTGTTCGGCTCGGGCAGAAGCTGCTCGATCAGCTCCCACTACGTGTCGGTTAGGTCCGAAGGGTAGCGATTCGGGGGCATCCGGCCACCCTGACGGCATCCACACCGCCCGTCACGCCGCCACACCGAACACGAATGATCTTCTCAAACACGCACTGAGATTTCTTTCCAAGAGATGCGGACCTCGCCTTCGCGGTGCTTCGTCTTGTGGGCTGCGACCAAGATCGCACAGACGCCCAAGATCACAAGCAAGCACATTGCTACGAGGAGGAACGCACCCGCGGGACCCAAGCCCGTGAGCCATGCTCCCGGATTGGTCCCCATGGGTTGTTATCTCAGCCCACCAGCGAGACGCTGCTAAGCATCTACCCTCCCACCCTTGCTAAGAGCCTGCTGACGAAGGCTTAAGCGCTCGTGGGCATGGGGCCATAGAGGGCTGGCCCGATCTTGTTGATGTAACCCTGGTGGGACCATTGGGACAGTTGGACGCGGAAGCTGTTGACGTTCTCGATCCCCAGGATGGTGGCCAGCTCGGCCCCTTTCCAGGCCCGCCAGGGCTGGGCGGCCAGGAGTTCCAGAACCTTGCCGCGCCGGTCGGTACTGGACAGCTCCGGAAGCGGCGGCGGGTCGCTCCAGCGGCCATGGGGCGCTTGTCCTGCCAGTTCGCGGGTCAGGCGGCGGGTCATCTGATGCACGGTGGCCCACCAGATCATGGCTTCGTGGTGTTCGGGCTTGCGTTCGTAGATCCGCACCAGCCGACGGTAACGAGTCAGCCAGGCGAATGTTCGTTCTGCCACCCACCTGCGCGGCAACACGACGAAACCGCGCAGGTCATCAGAGCGCTTGACGATCGTGACGGTCAGGTGGAGCACCTGGCGCGCCCAGGTGAGCAGGCGTCCGGCGTAGCCGCCGTCGGCCCACGCCAGCGCGATGGTGGAGAACTTCTCCCGCAGCCGGGCCAGCAACGGGTGCGCGCCGTCACGGTCTTGAACCGACGCGGCGGTGACGATCACGCACAGCAGCAGCCCGAGCGTGTCGACCGCGATGTGCCGCTTCTGCCCCTTGATCTTCTTGCCCCCGTCAAAACCGCAGGCCGTAGCCCCGACGGTCTCAGCCGCCTTGACCGTCTGGGAGTCGATGCACCCGGCCGTCGGCAACTCGCCGCGTCCGGCCAACACCCGCAGACGGCCGCGTAAGCGCCCGGCGAGCCATTCGGGCAGACCTCACCGGGACCAGCGCAGGAAGAACGCGTACACCGCCTCGTGTGGCGGGAAGTCGACCGGCAGGGCCCGCCACTCGATCCCGTACCTGGTCACATAGTTGATCGCGTCCAGCACCGCCCGCAGGTCATGGACCATCGGCCTGCCCGTGGTCGCGACCAGCTCGGCCATCACCGCCCGCGCCTCGCCTTCCAGCACCGTCCACTCGGCATCGGTCAGATCCGACGGATACGACGGCTTGCGGCCATGACACCGGCACCCCGGTGAAGCACAACCGCTGGCGTCCACGGATGTGAGCGTGTAAACAGACAACCACGGGCTCCTGGCCGCCGAGATGCGTAGACAACACCTCAGCTACCAGGAGCCCACTCCTGTCCGCAGGCGCATCACTCGACGATGGCCTCTATCAGGCCGTCCTTGGTCTCGACCCCGTCTCGCGGGCTTCGACGGCCCGAACTTGCCTAGCATGGCCGAGGGCAGCACGGCAGGGATCAGGCATCCTGCGCACCCCTTGTGCGTCTGCGCAGGAACCACATCGCGACCACCCCGAACCAACCCATGCTGATGGCCAGGTTAATGCGCTGCCAGAGCCCGTGATACATCCCGGTCTGGCTCTCGGCGTCATACAGGCCCGCGGCAATCGCGAAGGTCACCGGCACCCCGACGGCGGTGGCGACACAGAACCACATCCAGGGCCGCCCTCCAGGCTCGGCCGCGAAACGCCGGGCCATCACACACATGAGCGCGATCAGCGACAGGTAGAACGGAACGGGATTACCGTCGTGGATCAGGCCGTGCACCGTCGGCTCGGCCGTCCCGGCGCTGCCTGCGGGATAGCCGGGCTTGGGGTCGGTGACAAAGACGCCGCCCACGATCAGGCACATCCCGAAGATGGCCGCGAGTACGGGGGCAGCCGCAGATCCACGCCCGTCGCCCATCACGCGCCGCAGACCGAGGGCGAACCCGAGGACGAGCAGCCCGCTGACGATGAAGTTGGCGATCTGCACCCAGCCCCGCTCGCCTAGGGAAAGCTCGCTGCCGAAGCGGTGCAGCGGCTCATATCCAGGACGGAGCGCGCCCTCAAGGAGGATCACCCCCACGAACAGCACCGAGACGATCAGGCCGCAGCCCAGTAGGAGCCGGGTGGAACGTGTGTGTGACACAGCTTCTCCTTATCGATGGTAAGTGCTTGGCAGCGCCAAGATGCCTTACCGTTGATAAGGAGTCAAATGCTGACAGGAGGCCAGGACACGAAGTGAATCGGTCGACGATCATCAGTGCGGCGCTGGAGCTGGTGGAGGAAGTCGGGCTCGACGAGCTGACGACGCGCCGGCTCGCCGCACGGCTACAGGTCAAGTCCCCCGCGCTTTACTGGCACTTCCGTAACAAGCAGGAGCTCCTCGACGAGATGGCCCGATTCATCCAGGCGCGCCAGGATCTCGGGCCGCCGCGCGAAGGCGAGCACTGGCGCGACTGGCTCACCCGCCGGGCCCGGGAACGCCGCGACATCCTGCTGTCCCATCGTGACGGCGCCCGCCTTATAGCCGGAAGCAGCCCCGGCCCCGACATCGCCGCCACCTTCGATCGAGAACTCCACGCGTTGGTACTCCAGGGGTTCACTCCCGTGCAGGCGATGCGCGCCATCACCACACTCGGCTCCTACATAACCGGCTTCGTCCTGGAGGAACAGGCGCGCCACCAGCGGGACGAGCTCCCACCAGGTGACCTTGACCAGGCCCGGGAGACCCCCACGCTACTGGCCGCCATCCGCGATGGCGGCCCGCCGGACGGGCCCGCTGCCTTCGAGGACGGGCTCGCTTTCCTTCTCGGCGGCATCGAGGCCGGTCTCCTAGGCAGCGGAGACACCTCCTCGGCCAGGTGAAGCCGGCGAACGTTCCACCCGGCACGACCTTTCGGCGATCAAGATCGTTTAGAATGATTGGAACACCTTCTCAGCGACCAAATCCTTTGTCAGCAGGCTCTAAGAGAGGCGGGCCAGGCCGGTGTCGGGGCAGATGTCGCGGGGGCTGACGACCTTGCCGGGGCTGGGACGCCGGTGGGTGACGAAGACCGGGCCGCAGGTGCGGCCTTTGAGCAGGCGAGGGAGCAGGCGGGCGGCGCCGGCGTCCCAGTAGACGGTTTCCAGGACGAAGTCCTCGCGGGCCTGGCCGCGGCGGCGGGTCTTGGCGCGGGCGCCCTTGGCCTTGACCCGCGCCTGGCGGGCGGTCAGGTCCAGGTCCTCGATGTTGAGGGTGAGGACTTCCTCGGCCCGGGCGGTGGTCTCGTACAGGAGCCGGTAGAGGGTTTTCTCCCGGATGCCGACGTCGCGGCGGGCGATCAGCCGGTCGATCGCGGTCTTGGAGCGGGCGGGGGTCTGGCTGTCAGGTGCGGCCAGCCGCTTGGCCCAGGCGGGCACGGCTGGTGCGGTGTGGCCGCGCTCGCGGCACCAGGCCAGCCAGGACAAGATCGCGGCGCGGCGGGCGTTCCAGGTGTTGACCGCCGCGCTTCCCCACAGCGCTTCCAGGGCCTCGCCGATCTCGTCGTCGGCCACCGCCGCGAGCGGGCGGTGCTCGCCGAACCGGAGCGCGATCTTGCCGACGCCCGCAGCGTAGGCGCGCACGGTGTTGGGGTTGGGCAGGGTGTCGAGGAAGGCGTCGGCCGCGGCGCGGACCGTCAGGCGCTGGGCGGCCGACAGCGGCGTCACGGCGGGCACGGCGTCCTCCTTGCCACAGATAACAGGGCCGCTTCACGCTGCGGCCCGCATCCGTTACCGCAGGTCGCGATCGGCGATACCACATACTCGGCCGGCAGCAGGTCCTCGGTCAACCCGGCCAGCTCGCCGAGGGTCTTGGCCGAGTAGACGGCGGTCAGCCGCTCCTCGAACTCGTCCATCGCCAGCGCGTCGTTGAGCACCTGGGCGACCCGGTCGCGGTCGACGTCGGACGCGCGCACCTCGCGTGGTTCCGGCCCGCTGCCTTTCGTCCGGCGAGCCGTGGCCCAGTCGGTCGCCAGTTCCTGCCCGCCTGGGTGAGCTTGGCCAACCACGTCGCCCGGCGTTCGTTCACGTCTACGACGATAGCCGGGCAAGCATCGCGGTGACATCGTCGGCGAGTGACTCGTCGACAGGCGCGTGGCGGTTCATCAACCGGTACCACATCGCGCCGAACACCATGTCGACCGCCAGCTCCAGGTCCACGTCCGCGGACAGCGTCCTGGCGAGCACGGCATGCAACGCCCGCCGGCGGGAGTCTATGAACCCGCGCATGCGTACAGCGAACGCCTCGTCGCTCTGCGCGTCGGCCATCAGGCCCACGATCACACCGCCCACCGCGCCACCGCTCAGCCGGAAGGTCTCGAGGAGGAACGTGCGCAGGTCCTCGCTGCCCGTGGGCGCCTCGACGAACGCGGTCAGCGCTTCAATCATCACCTCGGCCTTGGTCCGCCACCAGCGGTAAACGGTCTGCCTGCCGGTGCCCGCAGCCTGCGCGATGCCCTTCAACGTGACGTTCTGATAACCGTCGCGCTCGCACAGATCCAGGGCCGCGCGCAGGATCGCGCGCCTGGACGTCTCGCTCCTCGGTCTGCCCACCATGGCCGCCACTTTACAAGACACAATGTCTCGATTTATAGTTTCGAGGCAAGGTGACTCGAAAGAAGGTCTCAATAATGCGTACTGTGATCATTGGCGGAACCACCGGCGTCGGCCTGGCCACCGCGAAGCTGCTGAGCGAGCAGGGCCACGAAGTGATCGTCACCGGGCGCACTCCCGAGCGGGTGGAGCAGGCAGCCAAGGAGACCGGTGGCACGGGTTACATCGTGGACGCCAGGGATGAGCCGGCAACACGCGACTTCTTCGACCGGATCGGCCCGGTTGACAACGTGGTGATCAATGTCAGCGGGCGCGGCCAGGCCGCCGGGCCGCTCTCCGCGATCACCGCGGACGCTCTGCGCCAGGCCGTTGAAGACAAGCTGATCCCGCACTTCCTGACCGCGAAGGCAGCGGCGACGGCACTGTCGGAGCGCGGCTCGATCACATTCGTCGCCGCCGCCTCGGCAGGCGCGGCCTTCCCCGGCTCCAGCGGGCTGGCTGCGATCAACGGTGCGATCGAGGCCGTCGTCCCCGGCCTGGCCGTGGAGCTGGCGCCGGTCAGGGTGAACGCGGTGTCGCCGGGCGTGGTGGACACCGAGTGGTGGAGCTGGCTGGACGAGGCGGCCCGGGCCGAGGCCATGAAAGGCTTCGCCGCCGCCTCGCCACTCAACCGCGTGGCCGAGCCGGCCGACATCGCCTGCGCGATCGCCTTCGTCGTCGGCAACGCCTTCACCACGGGCACGGTCCTCACCGTCGACGGCGGGGGCAAGCTGAAGGCATGAAGACGATCCTGGTCACCGGTGCGACCTCCGGTCTCGGGCTGGAGCTGGCCAACCGGCTCACCCAGGCCGGAGACCGGGTCATCGCGCACGGCCGTGATCCAGACAAGTTGCGCGACTTCCCGGAGAAGGTGGTGGCCGACCTGGCCGAGTTGCGTCAGGTCGACCGCCTGGCCGACGAGGTACTTGGCAACCATGAGTGGATCGACGTGCTCGTCAACAACGCGGGAGTCGGCGGCGGCGCCCCCGGCACCGGCCGCGAGCTGTCCGAGGACGGCATGGAGCTGCGCTTCGCGGTCAACTACCTGGCCGGCTACCACCTGGCACGCCGGCTGTTGCCGATCACGGGGCGCGTGGTCAACGTGGCCTCGGCCGGGCAGCATGCCATCGACTTCACCGATCCGATGCTGGGGAAGGGATACAGCAGGCAGCGCGCTTACTCGCAGAGCAAACTGGCCCAGATCATGTTCACCTTCGACCTGGTCGACGACGGTGTGAGCGCGGCGGCGCTACATCCTGCGACCTACATGGACACCCACATGGTTAGAGAGGCGGGCGCCCCGGTGCTGAGTACCGTGGCTGAGGGCGCCGAGGCGACGCTCAGCCTGATCGGCAACCGGGAGACCGGCTATTTCAACGGGTTCCACGCCGCCCGGGCCGACTCGCAGGCCTACGACAGGGCGGCCAGGCGCCGGCTCCGCGACCTCAGCGACTCCTTGATCGCGGAACGCCTCAGCTGAGCGGGAGGAACCCGGCGACCCCCTTCCCCGTTAACCCCGGGTTAGGCCGCGGCCAGCCCGTCATGCAGCCTGGTGAAGTCGATGTCCAGGTGGGGTTCGTAGGCTTCCGGGGTGATGGCGAGTTCGTGGGTGGAGTACTCGCCGAAGCGCATGATGTGCTCGGTCAGGTAGGGGGAGACCTCGGCCAGGCTTCGGGTTCGATCTTCCAGCCTTCGGCCTGCAGTTGCCGGACGACGTCGGCAATGTCGAGGGAATTGTGGAAGATCACGCATTCTCTGAACAAACAGAACTGTTGAGGTCATGTCGCAGGCCGCGTATCTAATCGGGCTTCGCGATGGTCCTGGCTCGGATCGTGGCTAACTGTTCCGGGGTCAGCGTCGCGGCCGTGCCGAATTCTCGATGAGCGCCGGTCACGATGACTGTGCCGCGGAGGGTGGCGGAGATCCCGTAGCGGTGAGCCAGCCTGGTGGCGTAAGGGTTGATCGGGCGGCCGTTGGTGATGCCAACCTCGTCGAGCCAGAGGTCCCAGCGGCTGGTGATGTCGACTGCTTGGACGCTCTGCGCCGCCACGAGCGCGCGAACGGCGCCGATGAATCCGCCGCCTGCGTCGTCGGGGAGGTCGACCTCGGTGACATCCCCGTGTTCGTCGATGCGGAGGGCTTTCAACGCCGGCTCCTGTTCGATGGTCGTGTTGTGTCGATGGTCGGGATGCCGAGGTTGATTATCTTTGGTGACTCTCAGTCGTGAAGCAAGTACTTTAAGTAGTGTGGGCGGCTACTTGACGCACAGTATCTGGGGGTCCGTACGGCATGTTGGGCAGGTCAGATACGCCCGAGCGGCACTACCGGGCTGAACGAGCGGTAGCCGCCGATGAGTCGGTGTCGTGGGAAGTGGTGGACGAGGACCTCGAGTTGCATGTCGAGGCGTGCACGTACCTGGCGGGGCTGCGCGGGGCGGGCCGGGCGTTCAACACCGAGAAGACCTACGCGGGCCGGATCGCCTTGTACCTGTCGTACTGCCGAGGTCATAGGCTGGACTGGCCCGGCCCGAGCCTTCCGCAGCTGATGGCGATGATGCGCTGGCTGGTGGACGAGCCGATGCCGTCGCGATCACGCAAACCGGGCGCTCCGGTGCGGTATCGCAGCGAGGGCACCGCGAACGCCATCATGGGGACGGTCGGGGAGTTTTGTCGTTCCCTGTCAAGTCAACGTGTTGAGGTTCTTGCCACTGTTTCTGGAGGGCGGACGGCTGGGTGAGACGGAGGTTGGCACTGACCGCGAGTGTGCCTCCTCTGCGGACTCGGCCCGATGGCGCGCGGGCCAATAGGTCTGCCAATCGGTCAGGATGTCCAGATGTCGTTCCCATCCGTCCACCTGCCAACTGCTCTCGTCACGCGAAATTGCGCCTGCGATCGCGAGACTGTCGGCTCCGCGCTCGTCGACACGCCACGTCATCTGGATGCGTTAACGGTTGACATCGGAAAGCGCGGGATCCTCACGCCACTTTCTTTGGGGTTCAACGAGGAGTTCGGGACGCTGGACGGAAACCACAGGATTGCCGTGGCCCTTCGACTTGGCTTGGAATCGGTCCCGGTCGCATTGTTTCGAGAACCGCTGACTCCTCGGCCCCGCCATGCGCAACCCATGCTCCCCGAGGATCTGATCGTCCTTCAGGACGCGGCAGGATCAGCTATCCGCCTCGCCTAGCGCGACCGGCCATGAGCTCTTGCCATGCTGACGGTTTCAGCGTCGGCGGTGGAGCGGCGTGACGTTCGGTTCGGGCAATTCCAACTGCGCCCGTAGTTCCTGATTCTCGAGGGTGAGCTGGTGGACGGCCCGGACCAGCGCGGGGACGTCTTCCCTGATCTGGGCGAGTTCCTTGTTCTTGTTCGCGATCGTCTTCTTCAGCTTGATGATCGTGTCGCGCAGCCGGACTTCGACGTCAAGGGTTGCCCCGCGGGCTTTGACCCGTTCATAGAACTCGTTCTTCGGATCGGGATGTCGCTGGGTCAGCGCGTTGCGGGGGACGTCGGCTTCCTGCGCCAGGGCGACGATGGTCAGGGCGCCGGTGGAGTTCTGCGGGGTGCCGGCCAGGATGCGGTCCATCGCGGCGCTAATGCGTTCGCGTTCGTCGAGGGCGGGGCTCATGCGGACGGCTCCTCCTGCAGGGTGATGCGGGGTAGGCATTCAGCAGCTCACGATCTTGCTGTCGCGAGGACTGCCTGCGCGGTGAGATGATCTTTGGGTGTCGAAGACTCCGGAGCGCCGCCCGTCGTATGACGAGCTGGCTGCGCTGGTGGTCCGGCAGATGGCCACGATCGAGGCCCAGCGGGAGACGATCGCGCGGCTTGAAGCGACGGTGGAGCGGCTGAGCGCGCGGGTCGCGGAGCTGGAACGCAGGCAGAGCCGCAACTCGGGGAA
>NZ_SMKP01000272.1:0-10397 GCF_004349015.1 Nonomuraea diastatica | reverse complement strand
ACCGACCCTCGGCCCCACCGCGAGCCCGCCCTCCGCGTCCCCGCACGACACGGCGCAGGCGCCCTCCTCGTCGCCGTCCTCGACCGTGACCTCCACCTTCCCGCCGCTCCAGGACGTGCCCGAGGTGTGCGACCTGCTCCCCGCAAGCCTGACCTCGCGGCTGGCGCCCAAGAGTGAGTCGGAGCCGGGTGTCGCCAAGGACGGTTACGGCGCGAAGCGGAAGGACTGCGCGTGGCACCAGAAGGGCTACAACATGAAGGGCGGCTACAACGAGTCCCGCTCGATCAACGTCAAGGTCAACGTCTTCCCGGACAACGACTCCGCGCTGGACGACGCCGACTTCATGTGGCGCTCGATGCGCGATGAGTCGGGCCAGACCAAGGGCGCCCCGTACAACACGAAATATGGGGAGATCAAGGAAATCAGCGATCTTGGCGACGGGGCGTACGCGATCTACAACGAGCACACCGCCAGGCGTACGGCGATGGCCTGGCTTCTCGTCGTCAGAGGCAACACGACCATCGACGTCCACTTCCACGGCACGGACAACAAGGGCCGCGAAATCCTGTCGAACAAGGACAGCCGGCCCGTCCCCGAGGAGGAGCTCCTGCAGGGCGCGGAGGAGATCGCCAGGGAGACCCTCAAGAACCTGACGGGCTGAGGCGGCCGGCGACGCCGGCGCGCCGTCATCGGCGGGACCGGCCTCATCGGGTCCCGGGTGGTCAAGATCCTTGACGCGCGCGGGCACGAGGCGGTGCCGCACGCGAGGTCCACCGGGGTGGCCCTGCTCAGCGGTAAAGGGCTTCCCGAGGCGCCGACGGGCGCCGACGTCGTCGTCAATCTCACGAAGCCGCCGGCCTTCGACGAGACCTCACCCGCCTTCTTCCGCACGACCATGGACAACCTGCTGACCGCCGCCGAGGCGGAGGCGTCGGTCACGCGGTCATCCCGTCGATCGCATCCGGCTTCTTCCGGCAGGGCCGGATCAAGGGCGATCCTCCACCAGCGCGGCGAAACCGTCGAGATGGCGGGCGAGGCTGTATTCGAACAGCCCGTCAAGGTCCGACACCACGTCCTCCTGAGCCGTGGCCAGCAGCGGGAATCGTCCGCTGCCGAGGAGCTCGCCGGTCCGCTTCCGCTGGGACAGCCGCCACTGGCCGAGGGTCACGCCGGTCTCCTGCTCGGCTTCGACCTCGGCGGCCATGGACCGGGCGACGGGGAGGACCAGCGTGTGCAGCGTGAGCGCCTCGCGCATCCGTGTCGACATCGTCAGCCCGAGCCCGTCGAGTGCGCGCAGGGTCCACTCGGTGTGCGCCATCATGTTGGGGACGAGCAGCGGGCGGACGAACGAGACGGCGCCGGGCAGCCAGAGGTGTCGCCGGCACAGCTCCCACTGCAGGCGGGCGATCAGTTCGAGCTTGGCCCGCCACCCGTCCGGCCCCGGGACGGGCAACTCCGGTTCGCCGAAGGCTTCGTCGGCCATCTGCGTCACGAGCTCGTGCTTGCCGGCCACGTGGCGGTAGAGCGACATCGGACCGACGTCGAGCTCGGCCGCGAGCCGCCTCATGGACACCGCGTCGAGCCCTTCGACGTCGGCGATCGCGATCGCGGTGCGGAGCACCTGCTTCCGGTCGAGCGCCTGTTTGGGGATGGCGTCCTGCCGCCGTCTCGGGGCGGCCGGCTGTTTCTGGCCCGCGGGGGTGCTGACCACCGTGCCGGCGCCGACCTTCGTTTCTACCAGCCCCTCGTCGCGGAGCGTGGCCGTCACCCTGGTCGCGGTCGCGACCGCGACGCCCCAGCGCTGGGCGATCTGCCGGACGGAGGGCATACGATCGCCTGGCCGCAGGTCGCCTGCCCGGATCCGGGCACGGATCTCCGCGACGATCCGCCGGTATGGCGGTTCCTTCGACGACGGCATGGGGCCTCCGGATCTGACGACGACATCGCCGGTCAAGTGTACTAGGTCAATCCTTCTCGTACTAGTGCACTTCATGCTGCTCATTCGCCCCATAGCTGCCCAGCTCGTCGCCGCGTCACTACGATGTGCGCATGACAGTTGATACACCGTACGCATCCGTGCGCCGGGCAGGTGACGCGGACCAGCCGAGGGTGCTGGACGTCCTGACCGAGGCGTTCATGAACGATCCCCTCGTCTGCTGGCTCCTCCCAGACGTGGGCCCGCGAGGTTGCCTCCAGGCGCACTTCCACCGCCCGCTGCTCACCCACCCCGCCGTCGAGGCGTACCTGGCCGGCCGTTCCGAGGGCGCCTCGGTGTGGCAGACGCTGGCCGCGGGCCAGACGCCCTATGAGGAGAGCCCCGACGCGCAGAAAGAGGGCCAGGACGCGGTCTTCGGCGAGAGCGGCGCGCGGTTGCGGGCCCTGGGCCAGGCGCTGGCCCCACGGCACCCCCGACACGAAGCGCACCTCTACCTTCCGCGCATGGGGGTGATCGGCGGGCGGCAGGGCGCCGGGCTCGGCTCGGCGATGCTGCGCCACCGGCTGGAACGAGCGGACGCCGACGGCCTGCCCGCCTACCTGGAGTCGAGTTCACCGCGCAGTCGCGCCCTCTACCAGCGGCACGGGTTCGAGGAAATCGGCCGGCCGGTACGGGTGGCGGACAGCCCGCTCCTGTGGCCGATGTGGCGCCCGCCGCGCCGCTGACCGCCGGCTCCCCACCATCCGCCCGGCAGAAAGACAGCAAGACAGAAGGAGACAACGTCCATGAGCACGTCCATGACCACGACCCACGACGCCGACCGGCGACCGCCGACCCTGGTGCTCGTCCACGGCACCAACTCCTCGTCGGTCCTGGCCTCGGGGCTGATCGGCGAACTCACCCTGCGCGGGCACCGGTGCGTGGGCGTCGACCTGCCGGGGCATGGCCGCCAGGGGTTCTACCCCCGTTCGTACCAGGCCCCGCAGGACATCGAAGTGCTGGCAACCGAACCGTCGCCCCTCTCGAAGATCACCATCGATGACTACGTCGAGCACGTTGTGGACGTGGTGCGCCGCGCCCGCCGCCACGGGCCCGTGATCCTCGCCGGCATGAGCCAGGGAGGCGTCACCGTGAGCAGAGTCGGCAACGCCGTGCCCGACCTGCTCGAGCGGGTCGTCTACGTCGCGGCGTACTGCTGCGTTGACCTGCCGAACCTGACCGCCTACCTCGAGACGCCGGAGAACGGCGACAGCCTGCTTCCCCGGGTGACCGCGGCGATGGTCGCCGACCCGGCGGTCCTGGGAGCGAGCCGGCTCAACTGGCGTTCGGCCGACCCGGTGGTGTTCCAGGGCGTCAAGGAGGCCCTGGCCGGCGACTTCACCGACGAGGAGGTGGGACGGCTGCTCAACATGCTGGAGCCGGACGAGAGCGCGAGCATTCCCCTGGCCGAGGCGCGGGGCGAAGCGCACACCTGGGGCCGGATCCCCCGGACTTATGTGCGGCTCACCCAGGACCGGCTGATTCCGCCGGCGCTGCAGGACCGGTTCATCGAGGAGGCCGACCGTCTCACTCCGGACAACCCGACCGACGTGCGCAGCGTCGCCGCACCCCATGTCGGCCCGTTCGACCGGCCAGAACTGGTGGAGATCTTCGCCGGGCTCTTCAGGCGCTGACCCGCGCGGGGGCCGTCCGGGACCTCCCCGCGCGATGCCCCGGCTCATTCCCAGGTCATGTTGATCGAGCGTTCGAAGTTGACGTATCCGGCGCGCTGGAAGGCGTTCGCCATGGGAACGTTGCCGAGGTCGGTGGCCGCCCGGATGCGCGGGACACCCTGCGCGGCGAGGATACGGCTGCCTTCGGCGAGGATGTCGTCGATGTAGCCGTTGCCCCGGTGCGCGGGCACCACGGCGAGGTAGCCGATGACGGGGTTGTAGTCGTTGCGGGCTGGAGTGACGAACCCCACCGGTTCGCCGTCCGGCAGCGTCGCGATCCGCCACCAGTCGCGCGGGCTCCGATAGTGCGCGAGCTCGTCCTCGTAGTGTCTGACGGCGGCCTCGCGGGCGGACATCCGGGTCAGGTCGTCCTTGCTGTGCGCGTCGAGTGTGCCGTCGAGGACCTGCGCCATCAGCAGGAGGATCTCCTCGGTGTCGCGGACCGGCCGGAACCTCAGGCGCCCGCTCGGCTCGGGGATCGGCGTTCCCGGACGCCACTCCAGGCGCAGGCGTTCGACGAACAGGCGGGCGCCGGTCCGTTCCAGCGCGGCCATGCGGTCCTCGACGACGCGCCTGGCCACCCCGTCGTCGCGCCAGCCGGGCGGGACGCAGCGACCGTACTCGGGTGGACGGGCGCCTGCCGGGACGACGCCGGCCATGGCGGTCCGCAACAACCGCACGCCGATGTCCACGCGGTCGGGGGCGGGGTCGTTGTCGTCGATGTCGAAAACGTCCAGGAAGAAGGGTGTGTCGTCGCCGGTGCGGCACCACCAGGCGGCCCTGGCCAGCAGGCGATTGCCGCGAAGGGCGACCCACATCCACTGCGGTCGCCGGCGGCCGGCTGCGAGGTCGTCCGCGAGTTCCTCGTTGAGGACATAGGGCAGCCGGGAGAAGAGCTCGAGTTCGTCGCGCCCGGTGATCGGGCGCACGGTCAGGTTGTTCTGTTCCACGGTCGAGGCACGCTCCAGTGAAGGCGCCCGTCCGCTCCGGGGGTCAGACGAGGTCGGCGCCCCGGGAGGAGACAAGCGCAGTGATCATGGACATCATGGGCTTATCCCTCCTTTCGCTGTCGTGACCCTTGCTACTGTCGCCAGGGGTCCGGCTGCAAGGTTTATCCGATCACCGGCCCGCGCGCAAACCATTTCACGGTCGGGCCTATGAGCCGGGCGGCGTGGCGTGGTCCCTGAGGGCGGCTCGTGCTCTGGCCGCCATGGCCTCGTCCACCATGTCGCCCTCGAAAGAGATCGCGCCGGCACCGCTCGCCTGGGCCCGGTCCACGGCCGCGACGAGCCGCTCGTAGCGGGCGAGCTCCTCGGGGCTCGGTGAGAACACCTCGTTGAGCACGGGGACGTGGGACGGATGGATGGCCATCATCCCCTCGTAGCCCAGGGAACGGTTCTGCCCGGCGAAGGCGCGCAGCCCGTCGAGGTCGGCGATGTCCGTCCACAGGCCCGCGACCGGGCAGGGCACGGCCGCGGCGCGGGCGTCGAGCAGCACGCGGGAACGCAGGGCGAGGGTCTCGGTCCCGTCGCGGCTCCAGCGGTAGCCGACCGCGCGTTCGACGTCGCCGCCTTTGCCGGTGACCGCTCCGAGATAGGCGACGCGCGGGGCGGCGCACCCGATCTCGTACGCCTCCCGCAGGGCGGCGGCGCTCTCCAGCAGCGGCACCAGGGCGAGCCGCCCGACGGGCATGCCCTGCTCGCGCTCGCACCAGGTCATCAGCCGGTCGGCCAGCCGCACGTCGGCGGGCCCGGTCACCTTGGGCAGGACCACTCCGGCCAGCCGGGGTTGGGTGACGGCGCGCAGGTCCTCGGCGCCCGCCCAGCCGTCGAGCGGGTTGATCCGGACGAGGAGCGCCATGTCGCCGGTCGCGTTCGCGACGGCCTGGGCCACGTCGGCGCGGGCGGCGGGCTTCCCGGCCGGTGGGACGGCGTCCTCGAGATCGAGGATGGCCGCGTCGGCCCCTGCTGCCTCGGCCTTGGCGAGCCAGCCGGTCCTGGTGCCGGGGACGAACAGCAGGGAGCGCAGCCGCGGCCGGTCAGATGACACCGCGCTCCTCCAGCTTCGCCAGCTCCCCGGCGTCGAGCCCGAGCCAGTCGCGGTAGACGAGGGTGTTGTCCTCGCCGAGCGCGGGCCCGGTGCGCCAGACGCCGCCGGGCGCCTGGTGGAAGTGCGGCAGGGCGGCCTGCATGCGCACGGGCCCGAGGTCGGGGTCGTCGACGGTGACGATGTCGCCGCGCTCGGCGTAGACGGGGTCGGAGGCGATGTCCTCGGCGGTGAAGACCGGCGACGCGACCACCTCGGCCTCGGCGAACGCGCGCAGGCACTCCTCGGTGGACCGCGCCGCCACCCAGTCGCGCAGGACGGCGTCCAGGCGTACGCGCCCGGCGAGTTGCTGCTCGGTGGTGGCGTACTCCTCCTCGGGCAGGCCCACGAGGCGGACGACGTTCAGGACCGAACGCAGGGTGGCGGAGGTGACGGTGATCCACTCGGCGTCGGCCGAGAGGTAGGTGTTGATGACGGCGGCGGGCGCGACAGCCAGCTGGTTGCCCGACCTGCCGGGGACGACGCCGAGCTGGTCGTGGGTGATGACCTGCCACTCGACGAGCCGGAACAGCGGCTCGAAGAGGGCGAGGTCGATCCACTCGCCGTCGAATGAGGGATCGTTCGCCCGGCGGTGCAGGGCGGCGAGCACGGCGTACGCGCCCATCAGCCCGGTCACCGCGTCCCCGTGGGAGAACCCCGTGTGCACGGGCGGCCCGTCGGGGAAGCCTGTCAGGTGCACCACGCCGCTGCGGGCTTCGCCGACCTTGCCGAAGCCGGGGGCGTCGGCCTGCGACGAGGTCGCGCCGAACCCGGAGATCTGCAGCAGGACGGCCCGGGGGTTGATCCGGTGCACGGCCTCCCAGTCGAGCTCCCAGGCGCGCAGCCGCGACGCGCGCAGCGTGACGATCACGACGTCGGCCCAGGCCACGAGCCGGTGGGCGACCTGGCGGCCGCCGGGGTCGTGCAGGTCCAGCGTGACGGAGCGCTTGTTGCGGCCGGCGACCTTGAACCACAACGGCACGCCGGCACGCGTCGGCCCCATAGCGCGGGCGGCGTCGCCGGTGCCGGGCGGTTCGACGTGGACGACGTCCGCGCCCTGGTCGGCGAGCATGGACCCGGCCAGCGGCCCGGCGACCACGTGGGCGAACTCCACCACCTTCAAGCCGCGCAACTGCCCGCACTGTTCAGAGGCCACGCATGAACTCCTTCGTCCTGGTTGACGTAGATTCATCGTGCATGGGCGGAGAAATGCAGGTCCAGGAGAACCACCGGATATATTCATGCGGTTCGTGCATCAGTGGTGATCCAGGCCGCGCCTGCCGGCACCTCCCGGTCTTCGGCACGGGCCTCGTCCAGCAGGTCGAGGAACGCGGCGGCGGCGGGCGGCAGGGTCCGCCGGGCCGGCACCACGATGTCCAGGCGCCGTTCGACCGCGGGCCCGGTCAGCTCGCGGTGCACGACGTGCCCGGGCCCCAGCAGCGGCAGCACGAGGGCGGGCATCGCCGACACCCCGAGGCCGGCGGCGACCAGCCCGCCCACGGTCGCCACGTTGCCGGCCTCCGCCGCGGGCGTGACCACGGCCCCGGCCTGCTCGAACGCCGCGTCGGTGAGCCTGCGCACGCTCGACTCGGGGCCGACGGCCAGGAACGGCTCGGCGGCCAGGTCCTCCCACGTGACCTCGTCGCGGTCGGCGAGCGGATGGTTCTCGGGCAGCACGGCGCGGAAGCGGTCGCGGATCAGAGGGCGGTGCTCGAGCCGGTCGGAGGCCGTGCCGACGGTCGTGACGGCGAAGTCGGCGTCGCCGTTCAGCACCCTGCCGAGCACGGCGCGTTCGAGGCCGTCCATGATGCGCACGCTCACGTCCGGCCGCCTGCCGCGGAAGGCAGAGATCATCCGGGGGAGCAGCACGGCCGCGACCGACGGAAGGGTGGCCATGGCGACCACGCCGGACTCGCCGAGCAGGTAACGTCGCAGCTGTTTCATCCCCGACCGGTGGGCGTCGACGATCTGCTCGGCCACGCGCAGGGTCTCCTGGCCGGCTGCGGTGAGCTGCACGTTGCGGGTGTCGCGTTCCAGCAGCTGGACGCCGAGCACGCGTTCCAGATCCGAGACGGCGCGGCTCAACGTCGACTGGGAGACGCGCAGGTGCGCGGCCGCGGCGGTGAAACCGGCGGCCCTGGCCACGGCGACATAGGCGGCGAGTTGCCGCAGGCTGGCGTCCATGGCACCCACTGTTGCGCATTTCGCATGGATAAATCCACTTTTGATGGTGGACGTGAAACGCCGGTGCTCGGAAACTTGCCCGTAACCTCCCGCCCGGCGAAAGGACCCGGATGATCGCGTTCCTTGGCTTCCTCACCATCGGCCTGTTCCTGGTGTTGACCATGACCAGACGCGTCTCGGTCCTGACCGCGCTCGTGCTGGTCCCCGTGGTCACGGCGCTCGTGGGCGGCTTCGCCGCCGGCATGGGCCCGATGATCCTCGAAGGGCTGGGCAAGGTCGCCCCCACCGGCATCATGATCGCCTTCGCCGTCCTGTACTTCAGCCTGATGATCGACACCGGCTTGTTCGATCCGCTGATCCGCGGCATCCTGCGCCTGGCCAAGGACGACCCGTTGCGCATCGCCGTCGGCACCGCAGTCCTCACCATGTGCGTGGCCCTGGACGGCGACGGGGCCTCCACGTTCCTCATCACCGTCTCGGCCCTGCTGCCCGTCTACAAGCGGCTCACCATGAGCCCCCTGGTGCTGACCGGCGTCGTCTGCCTGGGCGCCGGCGTGATGAACATGGTCCCCTGGGGCGGCCCGACCGCCCGCGCGATGGCGGTGCTGAAGCTGGACGGCTCGGAGGTGTTCGCCCCCGTGCTGCCCGCCATGACCGCGGGCATCGCGTGGGTGCTGGTGGCGTCGTACCTGATCGGGCTCAGGGAACGCCGCCGCCTCGGCGCCGTGGGCCTGCCCGCCGAGCCCAAGGCCCAGACCCAGTCCGGGCCCCAGTCCGCAGCCCAGCCCGGGCCGGTACGCGGTGACGGGCCCGGCACGCTGCTCGCCCCCGAGCGCGGGAGGGCGGCCCTGACCGTGTTCAACCTCGTGCTCACCGTCGTGCTGCTGGCCGCGCTGGTCCTGCAGGTGATGCCGCTGCCGGTGCTGTTCGTCCTCGGCTTCGCGATCGCCGCCGTGGTCAACCTCCCCACCTGGGAGAAGCAGCAGGCACTGCTCGACAAGCACGCCAGGAGTGTCGTCCTGGTCACCACCATGATCTTCGCGGCCGGCGTCTTCACCGGCATCCTCACCGGTACCAAGATGATCGACCAGATGGCCACCGCGTTCGTCGGGATCATCCCCGACTCCTTCGGCGGCCACCTGCCGCTGCTCGTGGCGATCACCAGCATGCCGCTCAGCCTCGTCTTCACCCCCGACGCCTACTACTTCGGCGTGCTGCCCGTGCTGGCGCAGACCGCCGGCGGCTTCGGCATCGAGCCGGCCGAGATCGCCAGGGCCGCCATCCTCGGCCAGATGACCACCGGTTTCCCCCTCAGCCCGCTCACCGCCGCCACGTTCATCCTCGTCGGCATGAGCGGCGTGCAACTCGGCCAGCACCAGCGCTTCATCTTCGGCTGGGCGTTCGCCACCACCGCCGTCATGACCGTCGTCGCACTCCTGACCGGCGCCATCTCGTTCTGAGGAGTCACCCCCCATGAAGTACGGCCGGATCCTCGCCGCCCTCTCCACCGCACTGACCGTTCCTCTCGCCGTGCACACACCCGCCGCCGCCCAGGCCGACCCCTTCTTCCCCTACGACAGGCCCGCCACGTACGAGGTGCGGACGGAACGCGTCCAGGTCCCCCTGCGCGACGGCAGCCACTTGGCCTGCGACCTGCACCGGCCCGACGCCGACGGCCGCTTCCCGGTGATCGTGTACGACTACACCGCCTACGACGATCTCGTGAACCTCGGCACGGCGGCCGCGTACTACGTCACCCGCGGCTACTCGGCCAGGATCCGCGGCTGGCAGCGCGACACGGCCCCGAGACCCTGACGACCTACCCCCAGCAAGAGCTTCTCCACCTGGCCCCCGCGCGGCGCCCGCCAGGAACGGCTGAGCCTCGGCGACGGCGGCTCGCTGACCACCCGTCCCGGCGCCCCCGCCACCCGCGGTTTCACCGTCAACACCGACCAGGGCGCCGGCACCCCGGATGAGCGCCTGACGTTCCAGACGAAGCCCTACACGTCGGACGTCGTCCTGGCCAGTGACATCACGGCGAACGTCCGGGCCGCGTTCAGCGCCACCGACGGCAACATCGCGGTGGTGGTCGAGGACTTCGCCCCCGACGGCGCGGCCGTCCGCATCACCCAGGGCTGGCTCAAGGCCGGCCACCGCTTCGGGCACCACCGCGCGGTCCCGGTCCGCCCCGGCAAGACGTACGACCTGGAGATCCGCACCTGGCCGACCCACTACCGGCTCCCCGCCGGGCACAGCCTGCGGGTCACCGTGTCCAGCGACGACTACCCGGAGATCGACTCCGACGCTCCCGCGGGCCGGGTCGACCTGCGCGTGGGCCGTGGCGGCACCACGATCGAGCTCACCGCCTGGAAAGACCGGAAGTGAGCCGTCCCGCGTCCAGCCCGCCCAAGATCGGTCTGGGCGCCGCTCCCGCGCCGGTGCCGGCGATCGGGCGGGCGGTCACGGGTCTGTCTCTTATA
>NZ_SMKP01000271.1:0-10457 GCF_004349015.1 Nonomuraea diastatica | reverse complement strand
GGGCTGGGCGGTGTTCGTCGCCGCGGGGGATGACTCTGTGGTGTTCTCCTGCGCGGGGGTCGTCTCCTCCGTGGAGGGCGCCTCCGCGGCAGTGCTGGCGGCCGTGTTGTCGGCCGCGGGTGCCGCGTTGATGCTGGCGACACCGAGTCCCGCGGCGAGCACCGCGCCCGCCGCGAGGGTGATGACAGGTCCCAGCCTTGACATGGACTGCTCCCAGGGTCGATTGCCTACGACCCCGAGCATCCGCCTAAAAGAGCGCGCCGTCTGTGAACTATTGCGCATCAAGCGGACAGAATGTATGGATGCAGGAAAACCCAGGGTCCCCATTCCCATACGGCGCACCGCCCCCGCCGCAGCGTCAGCCCTGGTTCCTGCCGGCGCCGCAGGGAGCCCGCTACGACCACATGGCCAGGACCGCCGCGTCCCATCCGTGGCGGGCGATCGTCGGGACGCTCGTCATCGCCGCCGGGTTCTTCACGCTCGGCCTGGTGGTGGTGCTCGCGGGCATGGTGGTGGCGCTGCTCACCGGCATCCCGTTCACGATCGAGCCCAGCGGGCAAATGTCGGGCAATCCGGAGTTCTCTCTGGTGGTGCTGCTGCTGTCGCTCGCGCCGATGATCCTGCTCGTGCTCGGCACGGTGGCGCTCATCCAGCGCCGCCGCCCCGGCACGCTCTCGTCCGTGGCCGGTCGCTTGCGCTGGTCCTGGATGGCGCGCTGCGCGGGGCTGGCCGTCCTGGCGCTGGCGGCCGGCCAGGGCACGCAGATGCTCGTCATGTCGGCGTCGGGCAAGAGCGGCGAGATGTTCGGCTGGGCCGGTTGGGAGGGCTTCCTGCCCGCGCTGATCGTGATCGTGCTGCTGGTGCCCTTCCAGGCGGCCGCCGAGGAGTACATCTTCCGCGGCTGGTTCCTGCAGGCGGTGGGCGCGCATGTGCGCAATCCGATCTGGTCGATCCTCATCGGGGCGGCGTTGTTCGCGTCGTTGCACGGGTATCAGCCGGCCGGGCTGGTCGACGTGTTCGTGTTCGGGGCGGTGATGGGATGGCTGACGGTGCGGACAGGGGGTTTGGAGGCGGCGATCGCGCTGCACGTCATGAACAACGTGCTCGCGTTCGGGTTGAGTGCGGCGGCCGGCAGCCTGGAGGAGGCCCTCGACCAGCCGAATGTGCCGGTGCCCTGGCAGGCGCTGCTGGGGACCGTGGTGCAGCTCACGGTTTATGCGGGTGGTGTGTTGTATCTAGCCAAAAAGCGGTCAATAAGCACTGTCTCTGGATAAATCAGGCGTGGGGTGCCGGGAATCTCGCTAGAGAGGTCTCGCTATTCCGGCTGAGTCATGCTGGTCTGGATCCTGTGGGGACGGCGAGGGTTTCCCGGAGGTAGTCGTTTCGACCGTTCCCATGCCTGGACACGACCCGATCCGGACGACCAGATCGATCGACGAGTTCGACCCGTACGACACGTTCGACGAGGAGGTACGGCGCGTGGCCTCCGGCCCCAGCGAACCGCCACGGCGACCGCCGGGTGACGACGACCCGCGTTCTGAGGGGGCGTCGGAACCGCATTCTTCTGAAGAGCCCAGGATCAGCCATGCGCCGCCAGGGCCCACCGACGACCGGGCCAGGGGGTTACCGCTGGCGTCACCCTGGGACATGCCGCCGTTCGCCGCCCCCGTCCCGGACGACGAGCCACCGGAACCGTCCAAAGGGCGCCGGCCGTACAGCTCGCCGACCGCGGAGCCCGAGGTGGAGCCGCGCCGCCGCCCCCGCCGCGTCGTCAACCGCCCCGACAAGCTCGTCGCGGGCGGCCCGCCCCCCGATCCGGAGCCCGGCGAGGAGGAGGCCGAGCCTTTCCAGGGCACCCGCATCCCCCCGTACGTCCGGGTCTACCCCGTCGAGGAGCCCCCCGAGACCGAGCCGGTGCCCGAGCCGCGGGAGGAGCACCCGGAGGAGGGCGAGCCAGAGGTGCGGCGCGTCGGACGGCCACCCGCGGGACGCCCCACGCGCCCCGACCTCCTGGTCGCCACCGGACCGCCCCGCCCGCAGGGGTCGAGCGGCAGGCACCACAGGGGCCCGGCGCCGGCCGCCGTCCGCAGGGCGGGCCCCGCACGCCGCGGCAGCAGGGCGACCCCCATCGTGCTGACCGTGGCCGCCGCGGTCCTGGTGGCCGCCGGCGTGCTCGTGTGGCAGTGGAGCGGCGACGAGGCCCCCGGCCTGCGCCTGGAGGCGGGCACCGGGCGTTCGGGTGACGAGTTGTTCACCGTCCCCGCCTCGGGCGACGGCGTCAACCAGAAGCTCAACGACATGGCCTCGGCGGGCCGCGCGGTGGTGGCGGTCGGCAGCGACACGACGAGCCCCACGCCGCGCCCGCTGTTCCTGTTCTCGCCCGACGGAGGCAAGACCTGGCAGCTCGGCCAGGTGAAGGGCGTCTCCTCGCCCACGGTCCAGCGGGTGGTGGGCGGCGACGGGCGGTGGCTGGCCAGCGGCGGCGACGGCCTGTCGGGCGAGCGCGGCCTGTGGACCAGCACCGACGGGTTCAGCTGGACGGCCGTAGAGGAGCCGGGTGGGGCCGCGTTCCGGGCCGGTGACCACATTCACGACATCGCACGGACGGCCTCGGGCTTCGTCGCGGTGGGGCGTACGACGGGGGAGGACGGCGGGTCCGGGCCCGCGGCCTGGCGCTCGAACGACGGCGCAGCGTGGGAGCGCATCGAGACCAGGGGGCTGGAAGTACGGGAGATCAGAGCCGTGGTGGCCAAGGGCGACACGGTCGTGGCCATCGGGCAACCCGCGGTCGGCGAGGGATCGCGGGTGCTGCGCTCGGCCGACGGCGGGCGTCACTGGCAGGCGACCGGCTTCCAGCTCCCCGAGGCCGTGCCGCGCACCGGGACGCTGGGCATGCTGCCCGAGCAGTTCGTCCTGGTGCCGACGCGGCAGCGCACGGTCACGGGTGACGTACGCGTCTACTGCTCGCCGACAGGGGCACAGTGGGAGCAGTGCGGCACCATCGGCGGCCTGAGCGGCGAGAGCCCCGGCGTGGAGGCGCTGATCTCCCACAAGTCAGGCGTCGCGGCGATCACGCAGGCCGGCCTCGGCAGGTACACCGTGCTGACCAGTACGAACGCGCGCGACTGGGACAAGCGGGCCGACTTAGCGGACCTGCGGGGGGCGACGCTGCGCGGGTTCACGATCTCCGACGGCGGCACCCTGTTCGCCGGCGGTGACCAGGCGGCGTCCGACGTCGACAACCAGCTCGTGCTCATGGCCGCGCCCCCGCGCGGCGAGGCGGCGCGCGTCAAGCTCGGCGAGGTCGAGGGCCTGTCGCGGATCGCGCGCGAGACGACCGCGCTGACCAGCTTCTCCGGCAGGTACGTCGCCGTCGGCTCGGCGTCCGGCGACGCCGGTCTGTGGACGATCAAGAACTGGCAGAGCTGGAAGTCGATGAGCCTCGGCGGGCCGGGCAGGCAGTCGCTGGAGGACGTCACGCATGGGGAGCGGGGCTGGCTGGCGGTCGGCGCCACCGAGTCCAACGTCGCCGCCACCGACCCCCTCCTCGTCACCTCCGCCGACGGCGAGAGCTGGAAGAGGCTTGACATCTCCGGCGACCTGGCACGCGACAAGGACCACCCCTCCCTGACGACGCACGTGGTGACGGCGGGCGAACAGGGGTACGTCCTGGTGGGCGAGTCCAAGGACCAGGCGGGCGTGTCGAGCGCGGCCATCTGGTTCACCCCTGACCTGCGCAAGTTCACCAGGTCGGAGAAGCTGCCGCACGGCGGCTCGGGTGTGCGCATCCACGACGCGGTCGCCAGTTCTGACGGCTTCGTGGCCGTGGGCGGCTCGGGCACCGCCGACCAGGAGGACAGCGTCGTGTGGCACTCGGACGACGGCGTGAACTGGACCGCTCGCGACCCGGTGTCCCCGCCCGACGCCACCTCGGCCGGGCTCCGGCGGGTCACGGCGTACCAGGGCAAGCTGGTGGCGATCGGCACGGCGCTGGTGGACGGCGCGCGGCGGGCGTTCGCGGCCGCCTCCGACGACGACGGCGCCACGTGGCGGACGGCCTGGCTGCCCGCGGAGCAGGCGGCGGCGGTCTACGACCTGGCGGCGGCCGATGAGGGTCTGGTGGCGGTCGGCTGGCACGGCGCGCCTGGCGAGGGCGACAGCACGGCCTGGACCTCGCAGGACGGGCTGTCGTGGAACCGGATGGAGCTGACGAAGGACAGGCTGGCGGGGCGGGGCATGCAGTGGTTGTCGGCGGTGGCGGTCTCGCGTGCGGACGCGTCAGGGGCGGAGGTGGTGGCCCTCGGCCGGTCCACGACGTACAACGCCGACCATCTGATCCTGTGGACCTCCAGCCTGTCCGCCAGCAGGTAGGAGCCGGGAGCCCGGCGAGCGGGGCGGGCGGCGCCGCGCGGGCCCCGGCAGGCGCTTCGCTCAGCGGGGCAGCACGCCCCAGCCTGTCAGCGCGTCGAGCAGTCCTTCGGCGAGCGGCAGCCGGGCCACCTCGTCCCTGCCGCACCACCGCACGTCCGCGGCGTCGTCACCGGCCGCGGGGGTCCCGCCGGTGACGGCGGCGAGATAGTCGCGGATCACGTACGTGACCCCGCCGGGTCCGGGGCGCTCCACCGTGCCGGCCAGGCGGCCCACCTCCACGTGCAGCCCCGTCTCCTCCAAGACCTCGCGCCGCAGCCCCGCGGCGTCGGTCTCGCCGGGCTCCAGCCTGCCGCCGGGTACGGACCACAGGCCCATGCCGGGCGGATGCCCCCGCTGCACAAGGAGAATTCGGTCAAAGGCATCCAAAATTATCGCCCCAACACAATTTACGCGCACATGACCAAGATTACGACGAGATGACGAGAACCGCCCTTGACGCAACGCCGCGAAAGGAAGCACCGTGGGTAGCTGTGAGAGCGGCTGCTACCTGCCCACGGTGCTTTGGCCGGCTTCACGAGCCGAGCGCCTGGTCGAGTGCGTATCGATGCGACACGCACGGGGATGTCTTGCCCTATCAGCCTCCATGGCCGCCGACCAGCACGGCGCTGGAGGCGATCCGCAAGAGCTCCGTGGTTCCGGTGTGGTTGCCCTGGCCGTTGCCGGCCGGCTGGCTGGTGACCGGTTTCGGCGAGGTGGGCGACCAGCGCACCGGCGGTCGCGCCAGCGTGGTCGCGCTGAGCGGGCCGTCGCTCATGGAAGGGCCGGCCGACCTGCTCGTGATCGCGGAGGAGCCGGGCATCGGGTTGGGCGCGGCGTTCGCCGGGCTCGACGGCCCCGACCCGGGCTCGGGGTTCGACGCCGGCCCGCCGAATGCCAAGATCCAGGTGCTCGGCCATCCCACGGCCATGTGGTGCGTGAACGGGCAGGCCGACCGGGCCGTCTACGCCGGCGAGGCGCTCGGCAACTGGTTGTGGACGATCGCCTGGCCGGCCGACGCCGGCTGCCTCATCGCGTTGACCGAGCTGTCGCTGATCGACGTGCGGGATCACGACCTGGATGTCCCTTTCGGTGCGTTCTCTCCCCGGCTCGAGGGATAGGACAGGCGACGGCGATTCGCGCTCTCGTGTAGACGGGCTAGAGTTCGGAGGCGTGACAGCGCGTATCGAGCGAGTGGTGACCGAAGGCGTCGTCGACATCGACGGCACCGAGCACAAGGTCGAGAACAACACCTGGATCGTGGGTGACGACGACGAAGTGATCGTCATCGACGCGGCGCGTGACGCCGAAAAGATCCTTGAGCAGGTGGGCGAGCGGGAGGTGCTGGCCGTCATCTGCACGGCGGGTCTGCCCGACCACGTCGGCGCCTCCATCGAGGTGGCCAGCAGAGACGAGGCCGTGGTCGCCCTGCATCCCAAGGACAAGCCGCTGTGGCGGGAGACCTGGTCGGAGACCTGGCCCGACATCGACATGGAGGACGACGGCGTCTTCGAGGTGGCCGACGTCCAGCTCGACGTCATGGAGACCCCCGGCGTCTCGCCCGGCGGCGTGTCACTCTACTGCGAGGGGCTCGGCGCCGTGTTCACCGGCAAGGCCCTGCAGGCCGACGGCCCCGGCAAGCTGGGCGGCGAATATCCCGCCCTGGCCGACCAGCTGACCTCGATCGGCGGGCGGCTGTTCACGCTGCCCGGCGACACGCGGGTGCTGGCCGCCCACGGCGACGAGGTCACGGTCGGCGACCTGGAGCCGCACTTCGACGACTGGGTGTCCGGGTCGCTGACCCGCGTCGACACCGAGCCCTCGGAGCTCGCCGACGGCGGCCCGCTCACCGACGGCACCAAGATCTCCGGCATCCGCCTCGGGCCCGGCGACGAGTGAGGCCATGAGCAGGGTCGGCGGGTCCCGTCCTGCCGCCTCGCGGGGCGAGGGCGGATGAACACACAGCTTCCGCTGGAAGGGATGCCGCGGCGGCTCTACTCCTGCACGCCGTCGCGGCTGAACGCCTGGCTCGACTGCCGCCGCCGTTACCGGTTCACCTATCTCGACCGGCCGCAGCCGTCCAAGGGCCCCGCCTGGGCGCACAACAGCGTCGGGGCGAGCGTGCACAACGCGCTGGCGGGCTGGTGGCGGGAGCCGTACGAACGCAGGACCCCTCTGACGGCGGCCATCCTGGTCACGAACGGGTGGATCACCGAGGGCTTCAAGGACGCCGAGCAGTCGGGCCGGTGGCTGGGCCGCGCTCGCGACCTCGTGTCCGGATATGTCGCGACTCTAGATCCTGCTGACGATCCGGTCGGCGTCGAGCGCACGGTCGCCACCCGCACCAAGGTCGTCGCCCTGTCCGGCCGCATCGACCGGCTCGACCGGCGCGGCGACGAGCTGGTCGTGGTCGACTACAAAACCGGCCGCCGCCCGCTCACCCAGGACGACGCCCGTTCGTCGCTCGCCCTGGCCGCCTACGCCATCGCCGCCTCCACGATGATGCGCACGCCCTGCCGCACGGTCGAGCTCCACCACCTGCCGACCGGCGAGATCGTCCAGTGGCAGCACACCGACGAGTCGCTCACCCGCCACCTGCGGCGCGCGGAGGAGGTCGCGACCGAGGCCGCCGAGGCCGACGAACGCTACCGCGAACTCGTGGCGGCGCCCGCGCGCAAACCCGCGGCCCCGCCAGGCGAGCGGCCGTCCATCGGGCCCGCCGCCGTGCCGGCGGAGGTCGACGAGCTGTTCGCGCCCGCCCCCGGCCCCATCTGCTCCTGGTGCGACTTCCGCCGTCACTGCCCCGAGGGGCAGGCCGCCGGGCCGGAGCGCCGCCCCTGGGACGGGCTTGCCGACTAGCCGGGTTCACCGCTCGGCGGCGAGGACCTGACCGTGAAGGGCGTGGAGCGGTTACCGGTCGCGGTGGCGCTGGGCTCGCTGTTCAACCCGCTGAACTCGTCGATGATCGCGGTCGCTCTGGCCGGCATCGAGGCCGAGTTCGACGTCGGGATCGCCGCCGTCACCTGGCTGGCCGGGGGCTTCTACGTCATCGGCATCATGGTCCCGCCGCTGATGGGAACGCTGGCGGACCGGTTCGGGCCGCGACTGGTGTTCTGTGCCGGGCTGGTGACGATGGCGGTCACCGGCGTGCTGGCCGCGCTCGCGCCCACCTACCCGGCCCTGGTGGTGGTGCGGCTCCTGCAGGCGTTCGGCAGCTGCGCCACCATGCCCGCGGGGATGGTGATCGTGCAGGCGGCGATGGCCGACGCCGACGGCAGGCCGCCGCCGCGCGTCATCGCCATGATCTCGATGGTGCTCACCGCCAGCGCCGCCACCGGACCCGTGCTCGGCGGATTCCTGATCTCCTTGTGGGGATGGCGGGCGATCTTCCTGGTCAACGTGCCGCTCGCGGCGGTCGCGTTCGCCGCCGCCCTGCGGTGGCTGCCCAAGGTGCGCGTGGACGGCGCCCGGCGGGCCTTGCTGCCGCGCCAGAACCCGCGGCTGCTGGCCACCTACGGCCAGTACGCGCTCGTCAACGTGGTCTTCTACGTGGCGTTCCTCGCGCTGCCGCTCTGGGCGCAGCGCGTGGGGGGCGTGCCCGCGCACGTCGCGGGGCTGCTGGTGTTGCCGCTGTCGGTGCTGGCGATCGTCGCGACACCTGTCGCGGTGACGCTGGCGGCCCGGCTCGGGATGCGGGCCGTGCTGGTGGTGAGCGGCGCGCTGCTGGTGGCGGGATCCTGCGCGATGCTCGCGGTCGGCCCCGTCATGCTGGTACCGGTGGTCGCGGCGCTGCTGGGCGTGGCGTCGGCGTTCAGCCAGTTCGGGCTCAACTCGCTGGTCTTCGTGCACGCGGGCGGGCGCGACACGGGCAGTGCGGTGGGCTTCTTCCAGGCGTCCCGCTATGTGGGTGCGGCCACCGCGTCCGCGCTGCTCGGCGTGCTGTTCGACGGGACGAGCCTGGACACGGGCGGCTGGGCCATGGCAGGCGTGTCAGCCGCGGTGCTGGTCGCGGGCGTGCTCGCGCCCGTCAGGCGGCCGGGGACTTCGGCCAGCGGCGGGGATCGGTCAGCCCCTTGAGCCCCTTGCTCACGTCGTAGCCCGCGGCGCCGAGCCGCTCCCTGGAGGCCCGCAACATCCGCCGCGTGGCCAGCATGAACGCACGGTCGTGCACGGGCTCGGGCAGCGCGTCCACGGCGAGCCTGAACGCCAGGAGCCCGGCCGTCACGGCCGCCGCAGGCACCTCGGGCAGCGCGCCGTACATGCGCCTGGCCCAGTCGGGCAGCGTGGAGTAACAGAGCGCGCCGAACGGGAAGTAGCCGGGTTTGCCGGGGGACAGCAGCCTGAGCTCGCGCGGCAGCCGCGGCCACATCAGGAAGCGCACGGTCGAGGCCGCCTCCTCCGTCACACGCAGGCTGGGGCGCATCTGCTTGAAGTAGGCGTCCATCTCCGCGCACGAGCCGGGCACGTCGGCGAGGTGCAGGCCGACGTACGTGGCGCTCTTGCGCTGCTCGCGCAGGTAGCGGTCGGCCTGCCGCTCGGTCAGCCCGAGCCCGCCGCGCCTGGCCACCTCGAGGTACGACGAGACCTCCGCGCAGTGCACCCAGAGCAGAAGTTCCGGGTCGTCGACCCGGTGTGTCCTGCCGGTGTCGGGATCATGGATGCGCAGGGCCCGATGGATGCCGCGCACGCGCCTGCCGATCTCGTCGGCCTCCTCCGGGCTGCCGAACGTCACCCGGCCCACGAAGTCGGCGGTGCGGCGCAGGCGGCCGAAAGGATCGTCCTGGAAGGAGGAGTTCTGCCAGACGCCGCGCATCGCCAGCGGGTGCAGCGCCTGCAACATGAGCCCGCGTACGCCGCCGACCCACATCGAGCGGTCGAGATGCACCTGCCACGTCGCGCTCTGCGGCGGCTGGACGACGATGTCTTCGATGCCCCTCATGGTGAACGCAGGATTACATGGCATTGGACCTTGTGTCCAAGTACTGTTTCTCGGCCGTGTTCCAGAACCTCACCAGCGCCGCCGCCGTCGTCTCCGGCGCCTCCACGGCGGGGGAGTGCACCGCGCCCGGCACGACCACGGAGTCGGCTCCGAGCCTGGCCGCCATGTCCGACTGCGCCTCCGGCGGCCATCCGTCGTCGTGCTCGCCGTACAGGACGAGCGTGGGCACCTCGATCTGGCGCAGCTCGCCGGTGCGGTCGCGCATGGTCAGCACCTGCTCGGCCATCCGTGACAGGCCGGTCGGCGAGTTGCTGATCAGGCGCTTGTGCAGGAACTCCCTGATCTCGTCGGACACGTCGCCGGCCAGCGCCTCGGGCTCGAACCTGTGATGCCACAGGTGCTCCAGGCCCAGCGCCGGCACCTCTTCGGTGATCTTCCTGGCGTTGCGCGCCCGCCGGCCCTCTATGGGGCCGGGACCCGAGCTCATCAGCGTGAACGACGCGAACTTCGTCACCCCGTCGATCACCGCCTCCCTGGCCACCAGCCCGCCGAAGGAGTGGCCCACCAGGTGCACGGGCTCGCCGCCGCCCACGACCTGGGCGAGCGTGTCGATGTCGGAGCCGAGCGCGGCGCACGTGTAGGCCCTGGCGTCGTTCGGGCCCGGCGTTTCGTACTGGCCGCGCAGGTCGACGGCCACCACCCGGCGGCCCGACTGGGCCAGCGTCATCAGGACCGCGAGGAAGTCCTCCTTGCTGCCCGTCAGGCCGGGGACCAGGAGTGCGGGCCAGCGCTCGATCACACCACTGACTGGAACCGCCTCCAGGACCGCGAACGTGCCCTGTGGCGTTTCGATCTTCTGTGGTGCGACGCCAGGCGGCAGGTCGAGGAATCGCGGCGTACTCACGTGGGGCAACAATACCCAGAGGTCAGCGCCTCGACACCGGCATGGTCGCGACGCCGGTGCGAGTTGTCGGAAGATACGAGCTGTGCGCGGTGCAGGGAACCGGCCCGCGTTCGCTGTCCTGAGGCCTGGTACGCCCCCAGACCCCCGTGGCGGGCGCTGAGCGCCTCCTGGGGCTGCCTGCGCAGGCGGTCGGGGCCAGGGGGAGGC
>NZ_SMKP01000270.1:0-10751 GCF_004349015.1 Nonomuraea diastatica | reverse complement strand
ACCTGTCGTTCACGTCGTGCGCCGACTACCAGGCCGGCTGGTTCACGCCGTACCGCAGGATGGCCGAGGACCAGCCCGACCTGATCGCCTTCCTCGGCGACTACATCTACGAGTACGGCGACTACAAATACCCCGTCCGTGACCAGGCCGGCGGCGAATGCCTCGACCTGGCCGGCTACCGCGTCCGCCACGCCCAGCACAAGGCCGACCCCGAGTCACAGCTCGCCCACGCCATCGCCCCCTGGGTCGTGGTGTGGGACGACCACGACATCGAGAACGCCTGGGCCGGCGACGTGCCGGAGCAGCCCGACCCGCCGTTCCTCAAACGCCGGGCCGAGGCCTTCCAGGCGTACTACGAGAACATGCCGCTGCGCCGCGCCCAGCGGCCCGGCGGCGCCTCGCTGAAGCTCTACCGCAGCATCCGGTGGGGGGCGATCGCCAACCTGCACCTCCTCGACACCCGCCAGTATCGCGACCTGTACGCCTGCACAGGCAGGAGCGGCACCGTCGGCCCCGACTGCCTGGAGCGCTTCGAGCCCAACAGGACCCTGCTCGGCCGCGACCAGGAGGCCTGGCTCGACGGCGAGCTGAAGCGCTCGCGCGCCACCTGGGACCTGCTCGGCCAGCAGGTCTTCTTCATGGAGATGGACTGGACGAACGGCGCGGGCAAGGGCTACTCGAACGAGGGCTGGGACGGCTACGTCGCCTCCCGCAACCGCCTGACCGCCGCCATCGACGACAACCAGCGCAACGCCGTCGTGCTCACCGGCGACGTGCACTCCCACTGGGCCGGGGAGATCAAGCGCGACCACCAGGACCCCGAGTCGAAGACCGTCGCCGTCGAGCTGGTCACCACGTCGGTGACGAGCGCCGGCAACGGCCTGGACGAATACCCCAACACGCAGATCCTGCTGGAGGAGAACCCGCACGTGAAGTTCTTCAACGGCCGCCGCGGCTACGTGCGGACCCGGCTCACCCAGCAGGAGATGAAGGTCGACTTCCGCTCGTTGTCCCGGATCACCGAGCCCTACGCCCCCGCCTACACCTCCGGCTCGTTCGTCATCGAGCCCGGCGATCCCCGGCTCAACCCCGCCTGACAGGACCCCCCATGCACACGATCACGGCCGCCGCCGCGGCGGCCCTTCTCACCCTGCCCTTCGTCCCCTTACCCGGTGCCGCGAGCGCGTCCACGGCCGCCGTGGCGGACCCATCGATGGGCCCGCCGATGGGCTGGAGCACCCGCTCGCTCGGCTGCTCGGTCTCCGAGTCCTCGGTCCGCCAGGCCGCCGACGCGCTGGCGCCGCTCGTGCCGCTCGGCTACCGGTACGTCGTCATCGACGACTGCTGGCTGGCCCCGCAGCGTACGGACGGCGTGCTCGCCCCCGACCCCGCCCGCTTCCCCGGCGGTATGAAGGCGCTCGCCGACCACCTCCACGGCAAGGGCCTCAAGCTCGGCCTCAGCCTGTCCGCCGGCACCAGGGCGTGCGCCGGCGGCGGGCCGGGCTCGTACGGGAGCGAGGCCGCCGACGCCCGCCAGGTCAAGGACTGGGGCGTCGACTACGTCAAATACGACTGGTGCAACGTCCCCACGGCCGACTTCCCCGGCCAGAACGTCCAGCAGATCGCCCAGGCCCTCTACCCGCCCATGCGCCAGAACCTCGGCGCGGACGTGGTGTTCGCCATGAACAACGAGGACGGCAGCACCGTGCCGTGGCTCTGGGGCAAGGACGCCGGCGCCACCACCTGGCGCACCAACGTCCACAACCGGCCCATCCCCGACAGCTACCCCTCGATGGTCGACGTCTGGGAGTTCAACCAGCTCAGGGCCGGGAACGCGGGCCCCGGCAGCTGGGCCGACCCCGACCTGCTCCAGGCGGGGCGCGGCGGGATGACCGAGACCGAATACCGCACCCAGTTCACGCTCTGGGCCGTTGGCGCGGCCCCGCTGATCCTGCAGGCCGACCCGGCCAAGGCCCCGCCCGCGATCGTCGCCAACCCCAAGGTGATCGCCGTGAACCAGGACCGGCTCGGCGTCCACGGCACGTTCGTGCGGACCGACGGCTGGTACCACGCGCTGGCCAAACCCCTGGCGAACGGCGACCGGGCGATCGTGTTGTTCAACGAGAGCGACCGGGCCGCCACGATCGGCACCCGGCTCGGCGACGCCCGCTACCGGATCGAGGATCTGTGGGAAGGAACGGTCACCTCCTCCACGGGCGAGCTGGCCGCCCAGGTGCCCGCGCACGCCGCCCTGCTGTTCCGCGTCTCGGAGCGCCGCGAACAGGCTCCGCCGCTGGTGACGTTCGAGGTGGACCCGGGCGCGCTCGGCGACGACCGGCCGTCCGTGCTGGAGCCCGGCAGGAGTGGCGAGATCGTCACCCGCGTCACCAACACCGGCGCCACCGGGCGGCTGCGTGACCTGCGCGTGACGCTCGCTGTCCCGGACGGCTGGCAGGCCACCGCCCGCACGCCCGCGAGGACAGGGAGGCTGGACGGCGGTGACACCTTCACCGTGACGTGGGCTGTCACCCCGCCGGCCGGCGCGGAGCGCGGGGACCACGAGCTCACGGCGACCGCCGCGTTCGACGGGGGCTCCCAGCCGGGCGCCGCCGTCGTCACCGTCGCCCAGGCGCCGCCGGCCGGCCGGACGTATGTGAGCGACGTGCCGTGGACCCGCGTCAAGAACCACTTCGGGCCGGTCGAGAAGGACACCAGCAACGGTGAGCGGGCCGCCGGTGACGGCCGCCCGATCACCATCGAGGGCGTCACGTACACCAAAGGGCTCGGCGCGCACGCGCCCGCCGACATCGAGTACTTCACCGCGGGGCGCTGCTCGACCGTCGAGTTCCAGGCCGGGATCGACGACGAGGTCGGCGCGGCCGGGTCCGCCGGCTTCGAGGTGTGGGCCGACGGGGGCCGGGTCGCCTACTCCGGCCTCCTCACCGGGTCCATGCCCGCCCGCAAGGTCACCGCGTCCATCGAGGGTGCTCGTTCCATCCGGCTGGTCGCGACGAACGGCGGCGACAACGCCACCTCCGACCACGTCGACTTCGCCGACGCCACCATCATCTGCACGTAAAGGAGTTGCCCGTTGCTGATCGTCCCCAAGCCGGTCACGTACGAGTCCAGGCCGGGCTCGTTCGTCCTGGACGTCCGGACCTCGTTCACCGCCGATCCGGCGCTCGCCGCGGTGGCCGCCTGGCTGCGCGCCGAGCTGGCCCCCGTGACAGGTGGCGAGCTGCTGCCGGGGCCCGGCTCGGGAGCGATCACCCTCTCGCTGGGCGACCTGCCCCCGGAGGCCTACCGCCTGACCGTCGGGTCGGACGCCGGGCCGGGAGTAGAGCCGGGAGTTGAGATCGTCGCCGGCGGGCCCGCCGGGGCGTTCTACGGCGCGCAGACGTTCCGTCAGCTCTTGCCGCCCGCCGCTTTCAGGAGGGCGGCGGGCGGCTCCTTCGAGGTGCCCGGTGCGTACGTCGAGGACGAGCCGCGCTTCGGCTGGCGCGGCTGCATCCTCGACGTCGCCCGGCATTTCATGACAAAACATGATCTTCTGAGGTTCATCGACCTGATGGCCCTGCACAAGCTGAACGTGCTGCACCTGCACCTCACCGACGACCAGGGCTGGCGGTTGGAGATCCGCCGCTACCCCCGGCTCACCGAGGTCGGCGCGTGGCGCGCGGAGAGCCAGATCGGCTGGAACGGCGCCATGGACGGCCGCCCCCACGGCGGCTACTACACCCAGGACGACATCAGGGAGATCGTCGCGTACGCCGCGCGGCGTCACATCATGGTCGTCCCGGAGATCGACGTGCCGGGGCACACGCAGGCCGCCATCGCCGCCCACCCCGAGCTGGGCAACCTCGGCGTGCCCCTGGAGGTGCGCACCACCTGGGGGATCGGCGACAACGTGCTCAACGTCGAGGAGAGCACCATCGCGTTCTTCCAGAACGTGCTGGACGAGGTGATCGAGGTGTTCCCCTCGCCGTACGTGTGCGTGGGCGGCGACGAGTGCCGTAAGGACCAGTGGAAGGCCAGCCAGGCCGCCCAGCGGCGGATCCGCGAACTGGGGCTGAACGACGAGGAGGAGTTGCAGAGCTGGTTCGTGCGGCGGCTCGGCGACCACCTGGCTGCGCGCGGGCGCAGGCTCGTCGGCTGGGACGAGATCCTCGAGGGCGGGCTGGCGCCGGGCGCCGTGGTGGCGTCGTGGCGCGGCGACCTCGGGGCCGTCGCCGCCGCCCGGCGCGGGCACGACGTCATCAACTGCGCCAACACCTCCGTCTACCTCGACTACCGGCAGGGGCCGGGGGAGGATGAGCCCGTGCCCTTCGGCACCGTGCTCACGCTGGAGGACGTCTACGCCTTCGAACCCGTCCCCGCCGAGCTGCGCGGACGGCCGGACGCCGCGCGGGTGCTGGGGGCGCAGTGCGGCGTGTGGACCGAGCTGATCGACTGCAACCGGCAGGTGGACTACATGGCCTTCCCGCGGTTGGCCGCCTTCGCCGAGACCGTCTGGAGCCCGGCCGACCGCGACCTGCCGGACTTCCGCGCCCGCCTGGAGGCCCACCTGGGGCGGCTGGATGCGATCGGCGTGGAGTACCGGCGCGCGTCGGGGCCGCTGCCCTGGCAGACCCGCCCCGGCGTGCCCGGCCGCCCTGAGGACCCGGCCGCCTGGCAGGCCACGATCGACGCCTGGACCAGCAACCTCAGGGATCTGCGCTGACCACCTCACCGAGAGGCGGCACGGGCACCCCACGGAACCGCCGCCGAGCCTCCGCCCACGCGCGACGGCGCCGTGTCGCGCGGCGGCAGGGCGGTGCGTGCGGCGGGTGCCGGGTCGTCGGGTGGGCGGCAGGCTGCGGTGAGGTGCCGAGTCGTGAGGTGGCGTGACGGCCGGGAGCGCCGGGGCGGGGTGTTGCACGTGAGCGGGACGTGCGGGCGGGCGCTGGCGTGGCCGGGATGCCAGAACGTGCGGGACCTCGGCGGGCTGCCCGTCTCCGGCGGTGGCCGCATCCGAAGGGGCGCGTTCATCCGCGCCGACCGCCCCCGGCCCGAGACCGTGCCCGCGCTGGCGGAGCTGGGGGAGACCCTGCCGGCGATCTACGAGGCGATCCTGAGCCGGGGCGCGCGCCGCTGTTCGCGGCGGTCATGGCGGCCATCGCGCACGCCTCGCCCGGGCCGGTGGTCGTGCACTGCCATTCGGGCAAGGACCGCACGGGGCTGGTGGTGGCGCTGGCCGTGACGGGCGTGCCCGGTGAGAAGATCGCCGCCGACTACGCGCTCACCGCCGCCTGCCTGCGGCACGGCGAGCACCTTGCCGCCCTGCCCGGCGCAGCGGCACGGGCACGGTCACGCCGGCTCTTCGCCCAGGTGACGGCGGCCACGATGACCGCCACGCTCACTCACCTGCGCGACCGGTACGGCGGAGCGGAGGAGTACCTGCTGGGCGGCGGCCTGTCCCCGACGGACGTGCCCCTGTTGCGCGCCCGCCTGACGAACGCGCCTGCCTGACGAGCGCCCGCTTGGCGAGCGCGCCTGCCTGACGAGCGCGCCCGCCTGACGAAAGCACTGAGGGAGCCGGTCGCCCGGCTGGGCGGTCGCCTGGATGAGGTGCCCGCCGGACGGGATCGCCCGCATGGCTGACCGGGGCTCGTCAGAGGTCGACCGGGCCGCCGCTGCGCCAGTAGATGTTGTCCTCCCTGGACAGCAGCCCCTCGTCCACGAGGTACCGTCGCAGCGCCGCGTAGTCGTCGTGGAAGGCCCGCAGCGCCACGGTCACGTCCTTCTCCGGATAGCGCACCCCCGGCTCGAACACCCGCACGATGTACCGCAGCAGGACGAGCCGCTTGTCGCGGCGCATCGTCGTGGTCGTCAGCCGCCCGTCGACCAGGAACGTCCGCAACACCCGCTCCTCCGCGCCGAGCTTCCCATCCGGCCGCAGGGCCGGCTGCGGGGCCGGATCCTTCGCCTACTCCGCGTGCGCGCGCAGCAGCTCGCGGAACCGTTCGGGCGTGGCCCGCCACTTCCCGTCGTCGTCGCGGGCGGCCAGGCCGCCGGTGGCCAGCTTGTGCAGCGCCTTGGGGGGCAGGTCACCGGGGAGGCCGAGCACCAGGGCGGCGAAGGCGCGCAGCGTGTCGTCCTGGGAGAGCAGCCCGAGGACGCGCCGGAGGTCGTGGTCGTTCACCTCACCCATTTTGTCCTATGATTGACGCGAGGATTTCTGACTCTTTGTAACCGTCTAAGTCACGAAATGTCTCGATCTTGAGACATGGTCATGACACGACCTCAACGCTCCGAACCGGACACTTAATCGACAGGCCTGTGCCGGGGCGCCCTTGCCAGTCCGTTCCGGCACAGGGCTTGTCGCTTTTCCAGGATCTCAGAGCCGGTTGAGCCCGATCACGTGAAGCACCGCCCGGCCCTCCTCGTCGGAGGCGGCCAGGTCGACCTGGGCGTCGATGCCCCAATCACCGTCGCCGGCCGGATCCCTGATCGTCTGCCGGACCTTCCACAACCCGCTCTCCTCCGCGATCCGCAGCAGTGCGGGCCCCCGGGCGTCGGCGTCGGTGAGGATCTCCTCGTGGTCGTCGTAGTACGCGTCCAGCGCCGCGCCCCAGTCGACGTCGGGGGCGAGCTCTTCCAGCTCGTCCTCCTTCTCGATGGCGCAGAGCTCGACCAGCCGGAACATGGCGTTGCGCACCAGCACCCGGAAGGCTCGCGGGTTGGCGGTGACCGGGCGCACCTTGGCCTCCAGCTGGTCCTTCTGCTCCAGCACCGCGGCCGGGTTGGTGAGCTTCTCCCACTCGTCGATCAGCGACGAGTCGACCTGGCGGACGAGCTCACCGAGCCACTCGATCAGGTCGACCAGGTCGTCGGTCTTGAGATGCTCCGGAACCGTGCGCGACAACGTGCGGTAGGCGTCGGCCAGGTAGCGCAGCACCGTGCCCTCGGACCGGGCCAGCTCGTAGAACTGGATGTACTCGGCGAACGTCATGGCCCGCTCGTACATGTCGCGCACCACGGACTTCGGGCTGACGGTGTAGTCGCCGACCCACGGATGCCCGCGCCGGTAGGTTTCGTACGCTCCGAGCAGCAGGTCGTCCAGCGGCATCGGATACATGACCTCGGCCAGTTGCTCCATCCGCTCTTCGTATTCGATGCCGTCGGCCTTCATCTGCGCGACGGCCTCGCCCCTGGCCTTCTTGAGCTGGGCGGACAGGATCTGGCGCGGGTCGTCGAGGATCGACTCCACGATCGACACCACGTCAAGCGCGTAGGACGGCGACTCGCGGTCGAGCAGGTCGAACGCGGCCAGCGCGAACGTCGACAGCGCCTGGTTCAGCGCGAAGTCCTCCTGCAGCTCGATCGTCAGGCGGGCCCGCCTGCCCTGCTCGTCGGGCTGGGCGAACTGCTCCACGATGCCGCCGGCCAGCAGCGACCGGTAGATGGCGATGGCCTGGCTGATGTGCCGCCGCTGCCACTTGCGGTCTTCGTGGTTGTCGGTCAGCAGGTGCTTCATCGCCTGGAAGCAGTCGCCCGGCCGGTTGATCACCGCGAGCAGCATGGCGTTGCTGACCTTGAAACGCGAGTTGAGCGGCTCGGGCTCGGCCTCCTGGAGCTTGACGAACGTGTCCTCGCTCCAGCCCACGAACCCCTCCGGCGGCTTCTTACGGGCATAGCCGCGCCGCCGCTTGGGGTCGTCGCCGATCTTGGCCAGCGCCTTGGCGTTCTCGATGTCGTGCTCGGGCGCCTGGCAGGCGACGTAGCCGATCGTGTCGAAGCCCGCCCGGCCGGCCCGCCCGGCGATCTGGTGGAACTCGCGGGCGCGCAGCCGGCGCACCTTGTTGCCGTCGTACTTCGACAGCGCCGTGAACAACACCGTCCTGATCGGCACGTTGACGCCGACGCCGAGCGTGTCGGTGCCGCAGATGACCTTGAGCAGCCCCGCCTGCGCGAGCCGCTCCACCAGCCGCCGGTATTTCGGCAACATGCCGGCGTGGTGCACGCCGATGCCGTGGCGGACCAGCCGCGACAGGGCGCGCCCGAACCGGGTGGTGAACCGGAAACCGCCGATCATCGAGGCGATGGCCTCCTTCTCGGCCTTCGTCGCCATGTTGATCGACATCAGGGCTTGGGCGCGTTCCATGGCCGCGGCCTGTGTGAAGTGCACGACGTAGACCGGCGCCTGGCCGGTGCTGAGCATCTCCTCCAGCGTCTCGTGCAGCGGGGTCATCCGGTAGGAGTAGACGAGCGGCACCGGCCGCTCGGAGTGCTTGACCACCGATGTGGGCCGCCCGGTGCGCCTGGTCAGGTCGCGCTCGAACATCGACACGTCGCCGAGCGTCGCCGACATCAGGACGAACTGCACGTTGGACAGCTCCAGCAGCGGCACCTGCCACGCCCACCCGCGGTCGGGCTCGGCGTAGAAGTGGAACTCGTCCATGACGACCTGGCCGATGTCGGCCGCGGCCCCGTCGCGCAGCGCCACGTTGGCCAGGATCTCGGCCGTGCAGCAGATGATGGGCGCGCCCGGGTTGACGCTCGCGTCGCCGGTCATCATGCCGACGTTCTCGGTGCCGAAGACGGCGCACAGGTCGAAGAACTTCTCCGACACCAGCGCCTTGATCGGCGCGCTGTAGAACGTGCGGACGTCACGCGTCAGCGCGGAGAAGTGGGCGCCGGCGGCCACCAGCGACTTGCCCGAGCCCGTCGGCGTGGCCAGGATCAGGTTGCTGCCGGAGACGACCTCGATGAGCGCCTCCTCCTGGGCGGGATAGAGGGTGAGCCCCCGCTCGGCGTTCCAGGCGACGAAGGCGTCGAAGATGGCGTCGGGATCGGCGTCGATGTCATCTGGCAGGCGGTCAACGAGTAGGCTCACACCCTCTATCCTGCCGAAGTTTGCCCGATGGTCGAACCGGCTCCGCCCCATCAGCCCGAACCGGGGCGTCCGCCTCCAGGTCGAACTGGAGCAGGACGGTGTCGATCCAGCGCCCGTGCTTGAAACCCACGGACCTCAGCCGGCCGGCCTCGGCGAAGCCGAACGCCTCGTGCAGCCGCGCCGACGACGGGTCACCCGAATCGGCGATCACCGCCACGATCCGGCGGGCGTGCGTCCGGCGCGCCGCGTCGATCAGCTCGCCGAGCAGCAGCCGGCCGAGCCCGCGCCCGGTCATGCCGGGTGCGAGGTAGATGGTGTCCTCGACGGTGTGCCGGTAGGCGGGCTTGGGACGGTATTGCGCGAGGTAGGCGTAGCCGGCGATCCGGCCGTCCACCTCGGCCACCAGGAACGGCATCCCGGCCCGCGTGACGCCGGCCGCCTTCGCCCGCCAGTCCTCCGGCGAGGGCGGCGTCTCGTCGAACGTAACCACGCTGCCCGTCACGTAGTGCGCGTAGACGGCGGCGACGGCGGGCAGGTCGGCGTCGGCGAGGGCTCGGACCTTCGTCATGCCTCCCATTCTGCTCACCGGCGGATTACGCCGGTGTTTCCGGACCTCACGCCCCGGCGCGCGGCGCCGTCAGCAGCAGCCCGCCGAGCAACGCGATCACCGCGAGGAACGGCCCGCCGCCGGGGGCGAAGCCGCCCACGGTGAGGGTCAGCACCCCCGCGCCGACCAGCGCGGTCGCCCCGAGCACGACGCCCCAGCCCGCCTTGCCGTACGGCAGCGCGGGCGGCGTCTCGAACCTGGCGAACCCCTTCAGCAGCGGCCACAGCACCAGGCACAGCAACCCGAACCAGAGCGGCCATCCGGCGAACCAGAGTGCGCTGCCCGGCGCCGGCGTCTCGATGCCCAGCAGGACCACCACGACGCCGGTGACGGCGAACAGGGCCGGCATGTGCCACAGGTACACCGTCATGATCCGCGGCCCTGCCCAGTCCAGCAGCCGGCCCGTGCGCAGCCGCAGCAACCACGGACGCAGCAGCACGGCCAGCCCGATCTGCCCGGCGGAGACGGCCAGCATGGCGAGGGTGGGCGGGGCCATGTTCGACATCTCGGCGCCCGGCAGCCCGATCATGCTGCCCGGATAGGGGCCGTACGCCACCAGCAGCGCCGCCGCCCCGAAGCCCCCTGCCGCCAGCGCCCACGCGTGGCGCAGCCGGCCCTCGGCGTAGAGGAAGCCGAGCTGGTGCGCGGCCAGCCAGACGAACACGATGTTCAGATAGCCCACGGCCTCGAACCCGGTGGAGAAGCGCGCCACGTCCGTCAGCACCGCCCCGGCCGCCAGCCCGGCGGGGACCCACAGGCCGTACCTCTCGTGCAGGCGCAGCGCGTACGGGGTGGCCGTGACGGCGATCAGGTAGACGGCCAGGAACCACAGCAGCTGCCCGGTCAGCTTCGCGCCCACGTCGAGCGGCTGCTCGGGCACGCCCAGCGTGAGCAGGATGTGTGGCAGCGGGATCCACACCGCGGTCAGCGGCAGCAGGGGCCAGGCCAGCCGGCGCAGCCGCACCGCCAGCCACCGCGGCGCGCTCTTTCCGCTCCGCCCGAATCCGATCGCGTTCGCGGCGCCGCCCGCGAAGAACACCAGCGGCATCACCTGGCTGATCCAGGTCACCACCCACACGCCGGGCGTGGACAGCGCGTTGCCCGTGGTCAGCCGGCCCCCGTCGTACGACAACACCGGGATGGTCCAGTGCTGCAGGACGATGAGCGCCATGCCGAACACGCGCAGCAGATCGATGAACGGATCCCGCGCCACCGCGCGCAGGCCTGCCGTGCGGCGCGGCCCGGGGGCTGTGGCTGCGGGGGTGGGGG
>NZ_SMKP01000269.1:0-10994 GCF_004349015.1 Nonomuraea diastatica | reverse complement strand
GGCTGGCGGGGGGTGCTGCTGGGTGGGGCGATCGCGGTCAAGCTCGTGCCGGCCGTGGTGCTGTCCGGGCCGCTGTCCGGGGTGCTGTCCAGCGGCCGGGCGGCACGGCGGGCCGGGTGGACGACGGCGCTCGCCGTTCTCGTCGTGGCCGCCGCCTACCTGCCCTACGTCGTGGTGTCGCGGGGTTCGGTGCTGGGGTACCTGTTCGGGTACGTGGCCGAGGAGGGTTACGACGAGGCCGGGGCGCGTGACCGCTACGGGCTGCTGCGGCTGGTGCTGCCCGACTCCTGGGCCGTGCCCGCCGTCCTCGCCGTCATGGCGGCCGTGACGTTCCACGTCCTCAGGCGCGGCGACCCGGACCGGCCGTGGCGGGGGGCGCTGGTGGTCACGGGCACGGCGTTCCTCCTGCTGACCCCCGGATATCCGTGGTACGCGCTGCTGATCGTCGCCCTGGTGGCCCTGGACGGCCGCGGCGAATGGCTCGGCGTCCCCCTGGCGGGCGCGGTGGCCTACCTCGCCCCGGCGGCGGGCACGTACGCCTACGCCGCCGCCGGGGCGGCGGTCCTGGCGGGTGCCGTTCTCCGCAGGCCGGCGACGGCCCCGGTGGGGGCCGCCCAGCGAGAGCCGGGCCACCCGTAGCGGGCGCGCTGCGGACGGTCTTGTCGTCACCGGCGTACTGGACACCCGCTACAGGCGATGACTGATAATCCGAGAGTCGCTGTGAACGGGACGACGTGATGGGAGCGCCGCATCAGGCGTGCTAATGTCATCGTTTGTCGTAACAACAAGCAGAATGGCACGGAGTGTCCCATTAACCACATTAATGGTCAGACGGTAACGCGTCAAACGGAACGCGCCAGAGAGCAGGCGTACGTCACCCGCCTCTACGACCGTCTCGACGAGCTGCGCGAGCGCACCCAGCGACAGCTGAAGGAGGTGCTGGCCAGCGGCGCCGTCGGCACGATGCAGAACAGGTCGGAGCGCGACACGTTCGCCGAGATGTACGCCTTGAGGCTCGCCCGGCTCTGGGCGGTCGAGCGCGGCCTGGCCTTCGGCCGGCTCGACCACGTCGAGGAGGGCCGCCTCTACATCGGCAAGCTCGGCCTCACCGACGACGAACAGCAGCGCCTGCTGATCGACTGGCGGGCACCGGTCGCGCAGCCGTTCTACCGCGCCACACCCGCCGCCCCGATGGGCGTGACCAGGCGTCGCCACCTGCAGACCAAGGGCCGCACGGTGGCCGGCGTCGACGACGACCTGCTCGACCTCGACTCGCTCACCGACGACGACCGCGCCACGCTCAACGGCGAGGCGGCCCTGCTGGCCGCGCTGGACGAGCGGCGCACGGGCCGCATGCGCGACATCGTGGCCACCATCCAGTCCGAGCAGGACCGCGTCATCCGCGGCGACCTGAACGGCGTACTGGTCGTGCAGGGCGGTCCCGGCACCGGCAAGACCGTCGTGGCTCTGCACCGCGCCGCGTACCTGCTCTACACGCACAGGGAGCGGCTGGAGCGCAGGGGCGTGCTCATCCTCGGGCCCAACCTCACGTTCCTGCGCTACATCGAGCAGGTCCTGCCCTCGCTCGGCGAGAACGACGTGCTGCTGTCCACGGTCGGCGAGCTCTATCCCGGCGTCACCGCCACCGCCCGCGAGCGGTCCGAGGTGGCGGCGCTGAAGGGGGACGCGCGGATGGCCGCGGTGATCGCCAAGGCCGTACGCGACCGGCAGCGGGTACCGCGCAAGCCCGTCGAGCTCACCCTCGGCCGCCTCACCCTCTCCATCGACCGTGCCATGCTCGACGCGGCCAGGAACAAGGCGACCCGCTCGCGCCGCCCGCACAACCAGGCCCGCTCCGTCTTCGTCAGGTCGCTGCTCAACGCGCTGGCCCGGCAGCAGGCCCGCAAGATCGGCAAGGTGCTCATCGACGAGGACGACCTGGCCGACATGCGCGAGGAGCTGCGTACCGAACCGGTCGTCAAGTCCGCGCTCAACCGGCTGTGGCCGTATCTCACGCCGCAGCGCCTCCTGCTCGGCCTGTACGGTTCGCCCGAGCGCCTGGAGTACGCGGCCTCGTCCCTCACCCCCGGCGAGCGTGCGCTGCTGCGCCGGGACGGCGGCGCGTGGACCGAGTCCGACGTGCCGCTGCTCGACGAGGCGGCCGACCTGCTCGGCGACATCGACGAGCAGGTGCTGCGCGCCAGCGCCATGCAGGCGGAGGAGGAGCTGGCCGCCGCCAGGCAGGCCGAGGAGAGCGAGCGCGAGGCCGAGCTCGCCTACGCCCGCGAGGTCCTGGAGCTGACGGGCCTGTCCGACGTCATGGAGGCCGAGCGCCTCGCCGAACGCCAGCGTGGCGACGGCCCCCACCTCACCACCGCCGAGCGCGCCGCCGCCGACCGCACCTGGGCCTACGGGCACGTGATCGTGGACGAGGCCCAGGAGCTGTCGCCGATGGCCTGGCGGGCGGTCATGCGGCGGTGCCCCACGCGGTCGATGACGATCGTCGGCGACATCGCGCAGACCGGCTCGGCGGCCGGCGCACGCTCATGGGCGGAGGTCCTCGACCCGTACGTGGCCGGGCGCTGGCGCCAGGAGCGGCTGACCGTCAACTACCGCACGCCGGTCGAGCTGATGGCGGTCGCGGCGCGCGTCCTGGCCACCGTCGACCCCGCGCTTGAGGCCCCGGTGTCCGTCCGTGAGCTGGGCGTGCAACCCTGGTCGGCGCCGCTCTCCGTGCTGGCCGAGCTGGTCAAGGCGGAGGTGGGCGAGGGCGGCAAGGTCGCCGTGGTGGTGCCCGACAGGCTGCTCGCCACGCTCGGCGCCGAGGTCACCGCGGCAGTGGCCGGCACCGTGATGGTGACGCCGGGGGCCGGCCGGGCGAAGGGCGCGGAGGCCCTCGACGCGCCGGTGGCCGTGATGGGGGTGACGGACGCGAAGGGGCTGGAGTTCGACTCGGTGATCGTGGCCGAGCCCGACCTCATCGCCGCCCAGTCGCCACGAGGGCCGAGCGACCTGTATGTTGCTCTCACCCGTGCCACGCAACGGCTCGGCGTCGTGCACGAGCGGCCGCTCTCCGAGGCGCTGAGGGGCTTGCCCGAGCGCTCGCAGACGCCCGGAAATGGGCGTTGATCCGCTTTGCTGCGGGCAGCCGATCATGTACCACCTGCGAAAACTTGATGTTTCTGCTGATCGGGACACGGTTGACATCTGAGGTGGAGTCGGTAGTTTGCTGCGCAGTCCAGCACGGGACTTGGCCGGTTGGCCGTCTCTGACATCGCCGGATCCTGCGTCCGTGACGGAGTGTGACTTCGTCCACACAGCCAGGTGCAGGGCCGTCGGTCCGTCGAGTCGGGGCACCCCAGCCGGGCGGGGGGTTGGACCCGGGACGGGCCCGGGAGCCCAGTAGACAACGGAATTCCGCGCTCGCCGCCGACGAGACGGGTCCGGTCCGAAGGGTTTCCGGGCCCTCTTCCCGTTCTCGTGCGCAGGACCGCCGTGCGCCGGGTGGTCCCGTCACCCGCGGGATCACCCTGCCGCGACCGCCCGCCTTTTTTCGATCTCCCCGCGCCGCGCTGCATGAAGTGGGGCCGTGGGACGGTAGCGTTTTCGCAAGCAGGCGTGCGATGACGGCGGAGGAGACCCCGGAGTGGTTCAGGACAGAGCGAGCCTACCGCCCACACCCGGGCGTGACTCGACCCCTGGCGGTGGTCACGCCCCTGCCGCCGCGTCGCCCCAGGCCGCCACGACCGCGTCACCTGACGCGACCGCCGCACCCGCCCTGCCCGGCACGACCGGGGTGACGGCGCCCGACGGCGCGCGTACGCCCCCGGAGGCCGGCGCTGTTCCCGGCACGGACACCGCTCTGGCGCAGGACGTCGCTCCGGCCGGTACCACGTCGAGCGCACCGGAGACCGGCGGGCCCCTCAGGGAAGCGGCCGATGCGCCAGGTCCGGACGCCTCCGCCAGGACGAAGCCCGAGCCTCTGCCCGAGCCGGAGCCCCTGCCCGAGTCCGGGCCGGAGTCCCAGGCCGAATCCGTGCTCGAGTCCGGGCCGGTGTCCGAGGTGGGGCAGGGTGCGCGAGGCGGCGGCGCGAGCGATGGTGACGAGGCGCACGGGGCGCGTGGCGAGACCGCGACCGGTGACGGCGTGCCGGCGAAGGGCGGTCCCAAGGCCGCCGCGGGCGAGCCGGGACGCGAGCCGCGGCGCGTGCTGATGGCAAGGGCCGCGGCGGCCGTGGCCGGCGGGCTGGCGCTGTTCGCCGCCTTCCCGCCGCTCGACTGGTGGTGGTTCGCCCCGCTGGGCATCGCCCTGATCGTCGTCTCCCTCCACGGAACCCGCCCCAGAAGAGCCGCCTGGCTCGGCTACGTCGGCGCCGCGGCGTTCCTGTTCCCCGGCGTGGCGTGGGTGCGCACGATCGGCGACGACGTCTGGCTCATGCTCGTCGGCGCGGAGAGCCTCTTCTACGCCGCAATGGCCGCCGCGGCGGCGCTCGTGTTCCGCCTGCCCGGCTGGCCGGTGTGGTTCGGCGGCCTGTGGGTGGCCATGGAGTGGCTGCGCGGCCTGGTGCCCTTCGGCGGGTTCCCGTGGGCGCGGGTGGCCTTCAGCCAGGGGGAGTCGCTGTTCACGACCTACGCGGCGCTGGGCGGCGTGCCGCTGGTGTCGTTCGCCGTCGTGCTGTGCGGCGCCCTGCTGGCCCACGCCTTCCTGTCGCGCGGCGGGCACGTGCCCTGGCGCAGTGCCGCTCCATGGCGCCTCGGGCGCAGGGCGGCTCCCGTGGCGCTGGCCCTGGCTGTGCCCGTGCTGAGCCTGGCCGTGCCGAGGCCGGGCGACGAGGGCCGTACCGTCAACATCGGCATCGTGCAGGGCAACGTCCCCGGCCGGGGCATGAACGTTCTCGGCGACGAGCCCGCCGTCGTCCTGCGCAACCACGCGAACGAGACCAAGCGCCTGGCCCAGGCCGTACGCGAGGGCAGGCTCCCCAAGCCCGACCTGGTCGTGCTGCCGGAGAACTCCACCGACATCGACCCCTACCGCGACCAGTTCGCCCGGCAGATCATCCACGACTCCGTGCGGGACGTCGGGGTGCCCACGCTCGTCGGCGCGGTCGTGGCGATCGGCGACGAGCACCGCGCCACCCGCAGCCTCGTGTGGGACCCGGTGACCGGAGCGGGCGACTATTACGACAAGCAGCACCTGGTGCCGTTCGGGGAGTTCACGCCGCTCAAGGAGATCGTGCTGGCCCTGTGGGAGCGGGCCGGACTGGTGGGCCGGCAGTCGGTGCCGGGCGACCAGCCGGGCGACCTGAAGATGGGGCCCGTGACGATCGGCGCGGTCAACTGTTACGAGGTGGCCTACGACGGCACCGTGCGCGAGACCGTGCGTGCCGGAGGCACCCCCCTCGTGGTGCAGACCAACAACGCCAGCTACGCCCTGTCCAACCTGCCGGCGCAGCAGCTGGCGATGTCCAAGCTGCGCGCGGTGGAGCACAACAGGGCCGTCGTGACCGCCGCCACCACAGGGATCTCCGCGTTTGTCACGCCTGACGGTAAGGTCTCCTGGCAGACCCGCGAGCTGGTCGCGGACATGAACGTGGTCAAGGTGCCCGTACGCACTGAGAAAACGCTTGCAACCAGGGTGGGGGCGTTTCCTGAGTGGGCATTGATGGTGATGGGAGCGGCGGCGGCCGGAGTCGCCGCGTGGCGTGGCAGGCGGCGAGACGACCGGATGAGGAACGACTGACATGGAGACTCTCGGCCGGGTGCTCGTCATCGTGCCGACATACAACGAGCGCGACAACCTTCCCGTGATCGTCGAGCGGCTGCGGGCCGCCGTGCCGACGGCCCACGTGCTCGTGGCCGACGACAACAGCCCCGACGGCACCGGCGAGATCGCCGACGGGCTGGCCGCTGGCGACGACCACGTGCACGTCCTGCACCGGGCCGGCAAGCAGGGCCTCGGCGCCGCCTACATCGCCGGGTTCCGCTGGGGCCTGGACGAAGGTTACGACGTGCTGGTCGAGATGGACGCCGACGGTTCGCACCAGCCGGAAGAGCTGCCCAAGCTGCTGGAGGCGCTGTCCGACGGAGCCGACCTGGCGATCGGCTCCCGCTACGTGCCCGGCGGCAAGGTCGTCAACTGGCCGCACCGGCGCGAGATGTTGTCCAAGGGCGCCAACATCTACACGCGGGTCATGCTCGGCCTGCCCGTGCGCGACGCGACCGCCGGGTTCCGCGCCTACCGCTCGGCCACGCTGGACAAGGTGGGGCTGGCGGGGGTGGAGTCGCAGGGCTACTGCTTCCAGGTCGACCTCACACTGCGCACGTCACGGCACGGGCTGCGGGTGGTCGAGGTGCCGATCACGTTCGTGGAGCGCACGGTCGGCAGGAGCAAGATGAGCGGCAAGGTCATGTCCGAGGCGTTGTGGCGGATCGGGCTGTGGGGTGTCACGGGCCTGCCCAAGCGCCTGCGCGGCAGGCGCGGCCGCGATTAGACCGATCTCGGATGCGGCGGGCACCCGGAGCGCGGCGCGATGCCGCACGACGCGCTCCGGGTGCCCGCCGCGTCGTTCTCCGCGTGGTTCGCCGTGGGGCCGTCCCTGGACGTTCTCGCCGCTCGGCTCCGATTCGCCGCCGGGCGGAACGGTTCGGCGGCGCCGGGCGTTGTTCCTGCTGTACGCGCGTGTGGAATCGAGGAAACGATGCGGCTCCTGCTCTTCCTGGCCTTCCTGCTCTTCCCCGTCCTGGAGATCTGGCTGATGTTCCAGGTCGGGGACGCGATCGGCGGGCCGGCGACCGTGGCCCTGCTCATCGCCGGCAGCCTGCTGGGCGCCTGGCTGATGCGCCGCGAGGGGCGCAGGGCCTGGCGTGTGCTTCAGGAGTCGATGCAGACCGGGCGCATGCCCGAGCGTGAGCTGGCCGACAGCGGCCTGATCCTGGTGGGCGGCGGGCTGCTGCTGGTGCCGGGCTTCGTCACCGACGTCCTCGGGCTGGCGTGCGTCCTGCCGGTCACCCGGCCGCTGATGCGCCGCCTGGGCTCGTCGTTCTTCGAACGCAGGGTGAAGCGCATGGCCGCCGCCTCGCCGTACGCCGGCATGTTCCCGCCGGGCGGTGACTTCCCCGGCACCGCCTCTCCCGATGAGGGCGCGCCGAAGGGCGCCCGGGTGGTGCACGGCGAGGTGATCCGCGAAGACCGCGAATCCTGACGTCACCGCGCGAGAAGAACCCCCGGGCACCGCCCGGGGGTTTCACCGTGAGAGGAGATCAGGCGCTCTTACGACGCTGGGCTCGCAACACGGCGAGCCGCTCGTTGAGCACCTCCTCAAGATCTTCGATGGATCGCCGCTCCAGGAGCATGTCCCAGTGTGTCCGCGGCGGCTTGGTCTTCTTCGATTCCGGCTGCTCACCGTCCACGCGGACGGCGGTCGCACCGCACATGCGGCACTCCCACGTCGCGGGGATCTCGGCCTCGGCGGCAAGCGGAACCTCGAAACGATGCCCCTTAGGACAGGTGTAAGGCACCTCCTGGCGTGGGGCCAGATCCGTGTTACGGTCGTTCTCGTAGCTGGTTGCCCCGAGCCGGGTGCCACGAAGCGCGCGCTCGCCCATGTTTAAATGCCTCCTACAGGGCCCCCATGCGTGGGGGGTCTGTCTCCCACGGTGTCTAACGCTTGGTACCGTGATGGGATTCCCACCTGCGAGGTGATCCAATCGCGCTTGGGGCCTCGGTTCTTCCTGCGAGGCCCGGCCACGGGTCTCCTGGTCGGAGGCTTCGGGGGTTCCGGGCCAGCTCAGCGCGTACACGCCGCGGTTTCAGCCGGTTGATCGGCCCGTGACCGGTTTCCCGCGGCGCCCGCTCACGATCGCCGCGGCGAGCCACAGCCCGCCGGCCATGAGGAGGGCGGGCGCCGTGCGCGATGCGCAGCGGATATGGCCCGAAGAACTGCGGGATGAACAGCACGAATCCCAGCGCCGGCACCGTCCCGCTCCACCTGGGCAGCGTTCCTGACCGCCAGACGGACACCGCGGCCATCACCGTGCCGGCGGCGAGCAAAACGAGCCCGGCCGCGAACATGGTGACGGGGACGGCCCCGAACCTGAACTCCGCCGCCAGCTCCGTCAGCGCGGGCGCCTGGTCGCGCAGGGAGCGCTGGGCGATCACGTTCAGCCCGAAGGTCTCTGCGCCGTAGTAGGGGAGTGTCAGGCCCGCGCCTGCCCAGGTCACCGCCGCAGCCCGCAGCGACCACCGGTCGCCGAGCGCCTGGTGCAGTCCGAGCATCGCCAGGCCGAGCAGGACGAACCCGATCATCGCGGCGGAGTGCCCGGTGACCCAGGCGGAGGAGGCCATGGCCGTGGCATCGTCGCCCGAGGGGCGGATCGTGGGATAGACGAAGAAGAGGATTCCGGCTGCGGCGAACGCCGCGGCGACCGTTTTGGAGGACATCGGTGCTCCTTGAAATGTTCGCCGCTCTTATGTGAGAGCAATGCTCTCCTTTTGCGAGGTTCATGTCAAGAGCACTGATCTCGGTTCAGATCGCTTGCCTCCTGCCCCGCCGGGTCAGCAGTGGCACCAGCGTCCTGTCGCCCAGCCGGGTCATCGCCGCCAGCGGCCTGATGGCGGCGCCGACCAGCAGCGCCAGGCCCGGCCTGCCGGACGCGCGGGCCATGCCGGGGCCCAGGGCGCCCATCAGCGCGGTCAGCGCGGGCAGCGGTCGGATGAACAGGGTGATGTCCCTGACCAGCCCGTCGTCGTCCACCTCGACGACGGCGGCCTCATGGATCTCCAGGCTTCCCAGCCGGGCGGTCGCGGTCAGCGCGCGGGTCCGGTCGTCGCCGATGTCGCTGTGGTAGCGCATGCCGGACAGGACGCTCAGCACGACGGAGAACAGCTCGCCCACCTGGTCCTTGCCCTCGAAGGTGGCCTCGGCGCTGAGCGGGGAGTGCAGGGTCACGTCGGCGGCGAGCGTGGTCATGAGCGCGTCGAGGTCGTGTGCCTCGCCGGCCCGGCGGTAGGCCGCGGCTGGTGAGTCCTGAATATGAACTGTCATGGGTTCACTTTATCAACCCACTATCCTGGGTCCATGAACAGGTTCGGTGAGATGCACTGCTCCATCGCCCAGGCCGTCGGGGTGGTCGGCGAGCCATGGACGCCGCTGATCCTGCGCGACCTGTTCCTCGGGCTGCGCAGGTTCGACGATCTGGCGGAGGATCTGGGCATCTCCCGCAACCTCCTGACCGGCCGTCTGGAGCGCCTGGTGGCGGCGGGGGTGGTGGAGAAGCGGCCGTACCAGGAGCGGCCGGTGCGTCACGAGTACGTCCTCACGGAGGCGGGCCGTGACATCGTGCCCGCCCTGACGACCCTGATGGCCTGGGGCGATCGCTGGTCCACCCCGCCGGGCGGCCCGCCCGCGTTGCTGGTGCACTCCTGTGGCGAGCGTTTCACCCCCGTGGTCACCTGCCCGCACTGCGGCGGCGAGGTCACGGCCGGCACGGTGACGGCCGTGCCCGGCCCTGGAGCGGCCCAGGGGCCGGGCACGATGCTCGTCGGGTCTCAGGTCGGCGGGAGCGCCGGCTGAGCGCTCAGATCCGCTCGGGGACCTCGTTGCCCGCGGCGCGGATGGCCTTGGGCAGATTGGTCAGGGCCAGGAGCACGAAACCGAGCACGAAAAAGATGATCATGGAGACGATGGCGATGCGGTAACTGTTGGTGAGCTGCAGCGCTACCGTCACCGTCAGCGAGCCGATGAACGCCGAGCCCTTGTCGCTGATCTGCAGCAGACTGAAGTATTCGGCCTCGCGCCCCTTCGGGATCACCTGCGAGAACAGCGAGCGCGACAGCGCCTGGGTGCCGCCGAGCACGATCGCGATCGCGAATGCCATCAGGTAGAACTGCAGGGCCTGCCTCTCCCCGACGAACATGGCCACCACCACGATCGCGGTCCACACCACCAGGCTGGCCAGCACCGTGCGCTTGGTGCCGAAGATGCCCGCCAGCCGCCCGAGCAGCAGCGCGCCGAAGAACGCCACGAACTGCACCATCAGGATCGCGCTGATCTGTACGGTCCTGTCCAGCTTGAGGGCCTCGGAGGCGAAGGCCGCGCTGTTGCCGATGACCGTCTGCACGCCGTCGTTGTAGACCAGATAGGCCACCAGGAACAGCAGCGTCAGCGGGTAGCGGCGCAGCTCGGCCAGCGTGCGGCCGAGCTGGCGGAAGCTGCCCCCGGCCGAGCGCAGCGCCGTGCTCTCGTGCGCGGGCACCGGCCGGTTGCGCAGCCGCAGCAGCGGGACGATGGTGAAGATGGCCCACCACAGCCCTGCCGACATCATGCTGATGCGCACCGCCATGCCCTCGGCCAGCCCCAGGCTCTCGTGCTGCAGGTAGAGCACCAGGTTGAGGGCCAGCAGCAGGCCGCCGCCGAGATAGCCGATGGCCCAGCCGCGCGAGGAGACCGTGTCGCGTTCGGCCGGGGTGGAGATCTGCGGCAGGAACGAGTCGTAGACCACGACCGAGGAGCCGTAGGCCAGGTTGGCCACGACGAACAGCACACCGCCGAGCATGTAGCGGTCGCCTTCGACGAAGTACAGGCCCATGGTGGCCAGCGCGCCGATGTAGGCGAAGCCGCCGAGCATCTCCCGCTTGCGCCCGGTGTGGTCGGCCAGCGCACCCACGATGGGCAGGAACACGATCTGCAGCAGCACCGCGACCGTCATGATCAGCCCGAAGAATGCGGCGGGCCTGATGTCGGCGCCGAGCACGTCGACGTACCCCAGCCCGGGGTTGGCGATCACCAGGTCGTCGAAGGTGGCCACGCACTGGTCGGAGGCCATGCCGGGGAAGTCCTGGGCGCAGGCGGCGGTCTTGGCGACCGGGATGAGGTAAGGGCCGAGGAAGACCGAGATGATCGTGGTGTAGAAGGCGGAGTTGGCCCAGTCGTAGAGGTACCAGCCGCGCTGCTCGCGCCGGCGGGCTGCGGGGGAGTCGTCGAGGGCCCCTGGGG
>NZ_SMKP01000268.1:0-11036 GCF_004349015.1 Nonomuraea diastatica | reverse complement strand
GACCGACACCCCGACGACCCCCTCGGGCACCTGGAAGGCCGGCACGGCATACCCGACCGGCAGCACGGTGACCTACAACGGCGCCACCTACCAGTGCGTCCAGGCGCACACCGCCATCGCCGGGTGGGAACCGCCCAACGTTCCCGCCCTCTGGCGGCGCGCCTAGCACGGCGGAAGGGGGCGTCCCGCGCCCCCTTCACGCACCGACCTTCCCGCACCACCCCTTCGCGCCCTCGTCATGCGTTCCCTTCACAGGCCCATTCACGGCCCTCTTCACGCGGCCCTCAGGTCGTCGGCTTGCAGGTGGGGTGGCACAGCCGACGGGCCAGGGCGGCGAGGAAGACGTCGATGATCTCCCCCGGCTCCTTCGCCGCGTGCAGCGAGCCGTTCGTGGCAGCCGCGATCTGCGGCAGGCTCGCCCGGTCCACGTCCTTACCGAACGCGATGATGATGATCTGGACGGGCCTTTCAGGGTCCCACCCGCGCCGCAAGGCGTCGAGGAGTCCCGCGAGGTCAGTGCCCCTGCCGTCGTCGCGGCTCCCGGTGATCACCAGGAGCGCGTTGTTCATCTCCTCGCGGTAGTCGCCGGTGACCTTGCGGAAGCCGCTGAGTATCGAGTCGTAGAGCGAGCTGTCCGCCTTCGGGTGGGCGGTCATCGTGCTGGTCAGCTCGTCCAGCCGGCTGCGCCGGATCACCTGCCCCGACTCGGGTTCGTTGATCGGCCCGAGCGTGACCCGCTCCCGGTAGCCCTTGATGCCGCCGAGCCGGTCGGCGAACTCCCAGAAACCCATGTGCGTGGAGTCGGGGAACAGCCGAAGCCCGATCTTGGCCGCGTCCAGCGCCACCCTGATCTTGGTGTCGCCGTTCAGCTTCTCCGCCATGTGCTTGGAGGCGTCGGTCAGCACCAGGATGTTCGTCGGCGGGGCCAGTCTGCTCCAGGCGGCCAGCGCCGCGTCGATGTCCTGCGGCGACACCGACGGCCTCGTCTTCGGAGCCTCCGAGGGGATCTGCGGCCCAGGAGAGATCGGCCCCTGCCGCCCGTCTCCCGACCTGAACCCGGCCCGCCGTACGATCTCCTGGGCCTGCGGCCCCTCCAGCCAGCCGGCGAAGGCCGCGGACGCCTCCGCGACCGCCGGGTCGGTAGCGGTGACCACGTACGGATAGTCGAGGTTGATCGTGCCCTCGCGCGGGTGCAGCGCCACCACCGGGTCGTCCGACGGGCGCAGGTTGTGCTGCCACACCGACTGCTCGGGGACGATCACGACCGGTCGCTTCCAGAACGTGCGGTCGTCGACCGCGTCCAGCATGCTGCGGTAGTCGGGCGCAGAACCGGCCTGCGCCCACCGTACGAACGCGGTCAGCGCCTTGTCGGCCTCCGGGCCCGTGCCGACGACGTCCCTGGCGGCGGCCACCGTGGCGATGCCGGCCCCGGCGAGGGACGGGTCGGGCACGCGGACGATGTCGGGCTCGTCCTCGGTGGGCGTCAGCCGCCCGCGCACGGTCGACGGGAAGACCATCCGCCAGTTCATCTCGGTCTTGCCGACGGAGAACCGCTCGGCCAGCGACTGGCGGGTCGCGAACACGAGCGGCGACGTGGCCATCACGCTCTCGCCCGCGGGCAGCGCGCTCGCCCCTTGCTGGCGGGCCAGCCTGATCCACGCGGAGGAGTCGGCGATCCAGCCGTCGGGCCGCTCGCGCAGCATGCCCGCCCGGTCGCCGATCAGCGTGCGCAGGACCGTGGCCGGCGGGTGCTCGGTCACCTGGACCAGCACGCACCGGCCGCCGACCGCCGTCTTCGCCTCGTTGAACCGCCCCGCGGCCTCCATCGCCGCCGGCGCCACGTCGACCGCGGCCGCCACGCTCACCAGAACAGGCTCTCGTGCGCTGCACAGCACACCCCCGCCGCCGAGCACCGCGACGGCGCCCGCCGCGACGATCGCCACGGCCGTGAGCGTCGCCAGCATGCCCCGCCGGAACGCCTTCCTGCGCCGCCGCTCAGGGGGCAGCGCGGCACGGTGCCGACCCAACCGCACGGTGAACCTCTCTCCGGGGAGTGACGATTCTTCCAGCGCCTCCCGTGGCGGGCGCAAGCCTTGTTAGAACATGTTATAACTAGGCGATCGGCAGGGCCCTCCTGACGCTCTGGCACACGCCGTCACTCGCCTGCGAGGCCCGCAGCCGCTCCGCCGCCGGGGTCGCGTACTCCGTGGTGCGCTGCCTGGCCGGGCGGCCCGCGACCTCGACCATCTCCCGCAGCTCGCTGATGGTCTTGTAGGAGCCGTTCTCCGAGCCGGCCATCCGGCTGATGGTCTCCTCCATGAGCGTGCCGCCGAGGTCGTTCACGCCGCCCTGGAGCACCTGGCGGCACAGGTCGTCGCGGAGCTTGACCCATGAGCACTGAATGTTCTTGATCGCGCCGTGCAGGAGGATCCTGGCCAGGGCGTGCACGGCCCTGTTCTCCTGCGCCGTGGGGCCCGGCCTGGCGAGGCCGGCCAGGTAGATGGGGGCGCTGGTGTGCACGAACGGCAGCAGCACGAACTCCGAGAACCCGCCGGTCCGCTCCTGAAGCCGCCGGATCAGCTTGATGTGCCTGACCCAGTGCAGGTGGTTGTCGACGTGCCCGTACATCATGGTGGACGTCGTGGGAATGCCCACGTCGTGGGCCGTGGTGATCACCTCGACCCATTCGGCGGCCGGCAGCTTGCCCTTGGTCAGCACCCACCGCACGTCGTCGTCGAGGATCTCGGCCGCCGTCCCGGGCAGCGAGTCGACGCCCGCCTCCTTGGCCGCCTCCAGCCAGGCGCGGACGGACATGTTCGTCCGGCTCGCGCCGTTGATGACCTCCATCGGGGAGAACGCGTGCACGTGCATGCCCGGCGTCCTGGCCTTCACCGCCCTGGCGATGTCGAAGTACGCCGTGCCGGGCAGGTCGGGGTGGATGCCGCCCTGCATGCACACCTCGGTCGCCCCGGCCTCCCACGCCTCCTGCGCCCGGTCGGCTACCTGGTCAAGGCTCAGTGTGTACGCGTCGGCGTCGGTCCTGCGCTGGGCGAACGCGCAGAAGCGGCAGCCGGTGTAACACACGTTCGTGAAGTTGATGTTCCTGTTGACGACGTAGGTCACGTCATCCCCGGCCGCCTCCCTGCGCAGCCCGTCGGCGATCGCGGCCATCTCGTCCAGCGCCTCGCCCTCCGCCCCGAGCAGCGCGACCGCCTCGGCGTCCGTCAGGCCCGCGGGATCCGCCTCAGCCCGCCTGAGCGCCGCCCGGACCTCACCCGGCGTCACGGTGCCGCCCCTCGCCGACGCGGCGGGATCGAGCACGGCGGGATCGGACGCGGCGGGATCCGGGGCGAGACGGTCGCGGAGCGCGGTCCAGTCGCCGTAGACGTGGTCGAAGTCGTCGCGCCGGTCGCGGGTCCGCCCGGTCGTGTCGACCTCGACATGCAGATCCACCCTTCCCGACGCGACGAACCCTCCATCGGGTTCCTGCCACGGCAACCCGCGCAGGACCGCGTCCTCCCTGGCCAGCCCCGTGGCCGGGTCCGCCAGGGCGGCCACGTGCCCGAACAGCCGCGGGTCGAGCCAGGGCTCACCCGCCACCACGTACTCGGGATAGATCGTCAGCCGCTCCCGCAGCCGGAAGCCCGTCTCGGCGGTGCGCGCCGCGAGGTCGTCGATCTGCGGCCAGGGCCGCTCCGGGTTCACGTGGTCGGGCGTGAGCGGCGACACCCCGCCCCAGTCGTCGATGCCCGCCCGTATCATGAGCGCGTACTCGGCGTCCACCAGGTTCGGCGGCGCCTGGAGGCGGACGCGGGGCCCGAGGACGAGGCGGGCGACGGCGATGGTGGCCGCCAGCTCCTGCAGGTCGGCGTCGGGCAGCCCGCGCATGGCGGTGTCCGGCTTGGCGCGGAAGTTCTGGACGATGACCTCCTGGATGCCGCCGTACTCGCGGGCCACCCGCCGGATCGCGAAGATCGACTCCGCCCGGTCCTCCACCGTCTCGCCGATGCCGATGAGGATCCCGGTCGTGAAGGGCACGGCGCTGCGGCCGGCGTCCTCCAGCACGCGGAGCCGCACGGCCGGGTCCTTGTCCGGCGATCCGTGGTGGGGCTGCCCCTTCTCCTCGAACAACCGCCGCGACGTCGTCTCCAGCATCATCCCCATGGACGGCGCGACGGGCTTGAGCCGCTGCAGGTCGCGCCAGCTCAGCACCCCCGGATTGAGATGCGGCAGCAGCCCGGTCTCCTCCAGCACCCTGATCGCCATGGCCCGCACGTACGACAGCGTGTCGTCGTAGCCGTGCGCGTCGAGCCACTCGCGGGCCTGGTGCCAGCGGTCCTCCGGCCGGTCGCCCAGCGTGAACAGCGCCTCCTTGCAGCCCATCGCCGCCCCCTGCCGGGCGATCTCCAGCACCTCGTCGGGGCTCAGGTACGGCGACTCCAGCTTGTGCGGCGCGGTCGCGAACGTGCAGTAACCACACCGGTCCCGGCAGAGCCGGGTCAGCGGGATGAACACCTTCTTGCTGTAGGTGATGACATCCTCGCGACCGGCGGCCGTCAGCCCGGCGTCGCGTACGCGGGAGGCGTGATCGAGCAGGGTGTCGAGCCGTTCGCCCCGGGCGTGCAGCAGGATGGTCGCCTCGGCGACGTCGATGGCCTTGCCGTCGCGGGCGCGGGCGAGAGCACGGCGGAGCGCGGAATCGCTGACGAGACTCATAAGGGCACAGTACGTGGAGCTGAGTTCGCCGCTCGCACCCAGGGCGGCTCAGAACGCCCGGTAGTCGCGCACGGGCATCCGCGGTCCGCGGGCGGGCGGGCGCAGCCCGGTGAGCCAGACCAGCACCGCGGCGCGGTGCCGATGCCCTTCGTACGGCTCCAGCAGCCGCAACATCCCCCGATCGTCGGTCTTCTCCCCCGTCAGCGCGTAGCCGACGAGCTTGGCCAGGTGGAAGTCGCCCACGCTCACCGCGTCGGGGTCGCCGAGCACGCGCTGGCGCACCTCGGCCGACGTCCACACCCCGATCCCCGGCAGCGCCCGCAGCAGCCGGTCGAGCTCTTCCGTGGTGGCGGCGGCCTCCAGCTTGGCGGCGTGCCAGGCGGCGTTCGCGATGGTCCTGGCGCGCACGGCTTCGGCTCCCGCGCGGTGCCAGTGCCAGCTCTGGATCTGCCGCCACACCGCGGTCTCGGGCACGACCCGCATGCCTTCGGGAGCGGGCCCCGGCGCGGGCTCGCCGTAGCGGGTGAGCAGCCAGCGCCAGGCCCGCCACGCCTCCTGTCCGACGACCTTCTGCTCCAGCACGGCGGGGACGAGGGCCTCCATGACGCGGCCGGTCCTGCCGATCCGCAGACCCGGATTTCTCCGTACGGCCTCCGCCAGGACCTCGTGCCTGACGCTGAATCCCGAAACATCGTCGTGAGCTCCCAGCAGCGCCGGCAACGTCTCCAGCGCCCACTCCGCGCCCGGCCCCCACGCCCGCCCGTGCACGGACCCGTCCTCGACGCTCACCCGCAGCGTGCAGGGCCCGTCGGGGGTCCTGGACGTGCGCCACACGGCCCGGTCACCGCTCCGGCGCCAGGTGGGGTCGCCGCCACCACGCCGGTGCGGCTGCAGGGCCAGCCCCACGTCAAGCGGCCCGCCGGGCTCCCACCTGCGCTCCTTCACCTTTACAGTGTGCCGCGAGCGTGTGGCGTCTCAGACGTCGCTGGAATAGCGCACCGCGCGTTCGGGCAGCGCGATGTCGGGCCAGACCCGCACGCCGTGTTGCAGCTCGTTGCCCGGCCCCACGACGGCCCGGTCGCCGATCACCGCCTCGTGCACCACCGCGCCCGCGCAGACCCGCGCCCCCGTGCCCACCACGGAGTCGGTCACGACGGCGCCGGGCTCGATGACGCAGTCGTCGAGCAGCACCGAGCCGACGACCGAGGCTCCGGCGCCGACGACGACCCGCGCGCCCACGGCAGTGCCGCCCTGCACCTTGGCCTCGACCGAGACCCGCGCCCCGTCGAGCGCCAGGTATTCGCCCGTGGCCCCGGGCAGCGCGGGCGAGCCGAGCCGGCCCAGCACCAGGTCGCGCGACCCGCGTACGAACGCGGCGGGGGTGCCGACGTCGAGCCAGTAGCTGCGGTCGGCGTAGCCCAGCACGAGCTCCCCCGACTCGATCAGCCCGGGGAACGTCTCCCGCTCCACCGACACGACCTCGTCGCGCGGGATCGAGTCGATCACCGACCGGGTGAAGACGTAGCAGCCGGCGTTGATGCGGTTGGTCACGGGGTTGGGGGTCTTCTCCAGGAACGCGGTCACCCGCCCGGATTCGTCGGTCGGCACGCATCCGAATCGGGTGGGATCGTCCACTTCTGTCAAATGGAGCGTTACAGCGGCCCGTTGTGCGAGGTGTGTGCGCACCTGATCGCCGATGTCGTGCCCGGAGAGGATGTCGCCGTTGAGGATGAGCACGGGGTCGGAGGGGCCAGAGGTGAGCGCCTCCGCGGCGTTGCGGATCGCGCCGCCCGTGCCGAGGGGTGTCTCCTCCGTCATGTATTCGAGCGAGAGCCCGAACGCCGACCCGTCGCCGAAGGCGGGCTCGAACATCGCCGCCTTGTAGGACGTCGCGAACACGATCCGGCGCACGCCGAACGATCGCGCCCTGGCGAGTTGGTGGGCCAGAAACGGCACTCCGGCGGTCGGAAGCAGCGGCTTCGGCGTGCCCAGTGTCAGCGGACGCAGGCGCGTGCCCTGCCCCCCGACCAGGAGGATCGCCTCGAGGTCTGGCAAAGAGCTCTCCATCACTCCGTGAGGTTACCGGACTATTCGATCGCGCGTTGATAGGAGCTGAGATGCGCCTCCGCCGAGGCGTCCCAGGTGAACTCACTGGCCCGCGCTCCCGCAACCGCCGCCCGCGGTCAGGGCGTGAAGACCACATGGGTGTCCAGGCCTGAGACCCATGCTACGGGCTGGCCGGATACCTCACGGCGACATCACCTGAACGATAAAGTGTTCGATTGTGAGGCTGGTGGTGCGTGAAACTCCTGACGACGCCCGAGCAGGAGGCGGCGCTGGAGGCCACGCTGTGCACTGTCAACAAGGCCGCCAACCTGGTTTCGCGCACCGCTTCCAGCAGCGGTGTTTCCGTAACTTCGACCTGCGCAGGCACACCTACGAGCAGGTCAAGGCCGCCTGCGGGCTGGCCGCGCAGCCAGCCCAGCACGTGATGAAGAAGGTCTGCGACGCCTACCGCACCCTGCATGCCAACCTGGCCGCCGGAAATCTCGGCAAGCCGGGATCGGCGCGGCGGGTCAAGGCCGAAAGCAAACCGATCTCCTTCCGGCCCGGAGCGGCCCAGCCGTACGACGACCGCTGCCTGTCCTGGCAGCACGGGGACCGGACGGTGTCGATCTGGACGGTTGCCGGGCGGCTGCGCGGCATCGCGTTCACCGGCTCGGCCCGGCAACTGGCGCTGCTGGCCGCACACCGCAAGGGTGAGTCCGACCTGGTGTGGCGGGACGGCATGTGGTTCCTGCACGCCACCGTCGACGTGCCGGACATCGCGGCCACCGCGCCGCACGGGTTTCGCGGGGTGGATCTGGGCATCGCCGACATCGCCACCACCAGTGACGCGGCCCGTTACAGCGGTAAGCGCCTGAACGCGGTCCGGCCCGCAATCGTGAGCTGCGCCGCCGCCTGCAGGCCAAGCGGACCAGATCGGCCAAGCGGCTGCTGAAACGGCGTCGCCGCAAGAAGGCGCGCTTCGCCGTGGACGGTCAACCATGTGATCGCCAAGCAGATCGTGACCGAGACAGAACGCACCGGGCGCGCCATCGCTCTGGAAGACCTCCAGGGCATCCGCGAGCGGGTACGGCTTCGAGGCGGGCTGGGCAGTGAGTCACGCTGCCTAACGCGGACCGGACCGTCTACGCCATCGACGGCGAGGAGTTGCAAGCTCGGTCGTTCACGACCGAGAAGATGACCTTATGACCAGCGTCAGTTGCGACGTGCGGCGATTCCCGCAAGCCCGGCGCAGATCAGGTCACCCACGATGATGACGACACGGGACGTGAGCGCCACCGCGATCGCGGGGCCGGCGGCCAGATGAGGGGCCAGCACCCCGACCATGACGACCTCCCGCACCCCCGCGCCGGCCGGCACGACGAAGGTCAGGATGCCCAGGCACCAGGACAGCGCGAAGGCGCCGATGGCGAAGAGCAGCCCGCCCTGGGGGGCGATGAAGAAGAAGTGCACGCCGTACGCGGTCCAGCCGGCCAGCGCCCAGCCCAGCGCGGCGAGCATGCCGCGGCGGGTGAGCGGGCGTTCGAGCGGCTCGCGCTTGAGCCGGCGAAGGGCGTAGCCGATCACGCCGTTGACGACCTTGGGTTCGAGCAGGACCAACAGCAGGGGGAGGAACAGCAGCAGCCAGCCGTAGCGGTCCCAGCCGAGCGTGACCAGCGTGACGAGCAGGCCGGTGGCCAGCTGGATCGGCATCATCAGGAAGAACGCCGCCGCGCTGCGCGAGCGCGGCACGCCGAGGTCGCGGCCCATCTCCATCTGTGCCAGCACGGGCCAGATCGCGCCGGGGATGTATTTGCCGAGCTGGCCGACGAAGAAGACCTTGGCGGCCGCTCTGAGTGGCAGCGGAGAGCCGAGGTCGGACAGCAGGGTGCGCCAGATGAGCATGGCGCCGAGGAGCGCGGCGACCACCGCGACCAGCGCCCCGGCCAGCGCGGGCCACGTCAGGCCGGCGAATCCGGCCACCACGTCGTCCCACTGCCCGGCCACGGCCCATCCGCCGAACCCGAGCGCGATCAGCAGGAACACGTATCTGATCGCGGTCCGCGCCGCGGACCGCCTCGGGCGGGCCGCCCCCTCGCCCACGCCGGCCAGGCCGTCGCTCACACCGGTCACGCCCGGCACGCCCGCGCCCGATCCGCCCGCATCGGAACCACCCGGGACGCCCGCACCCGATCCGCCCGTGCTCACAGCGGGCGGACCGGCTCGGGCGGTTGCGGCAGCGCCGCGCCGGCGGGCCGCCGCGGCTTCTTGGTCGCCACCCACAGGTAGGTCGGCACGACCGGCAGCAGCAGCCGCAGCACCCCGCGCGGCGCCTTGGCCAGCGCCCCCCGCACCACCCTGCCCAGCGCCCCCGGGAACAGCTCGGACCCGGCGAACCTGGTGGGCGTGGCCAGCACGGGGAACGTGTAGTCCCACACGTGGAAGGCGCGCAACATCCTGCGCAGCCCGCGCCGGGTGCGGAAACGTTCGTAGTAGTGGTCGGCCCGGCCGAACGCCCGCACATAGCGGTCGGCGGCCGCCGGCGGGAGATAGGACAGGAACGGCAACTTGTAGTGGGGCTCCATGACGCCGAGCCGGTTGCCGAGCCCGAGATAGAGCATCCCGTCGTCCGACAACACCCGGTGCATCTCGGCCACCACCGCGTCGGGTTCGACCACGTGCTCGTAGATGTGGTTGAACACCAGCACGTCGATCGAACCGTCGGGGAACGGCAGCGCCGTGCCGTCGCCGCACACGAACGCCACCCGTTCGCCGAACCGGTCGGCCGCCTTGCGCAGCCCCGGCACGTCGATGTCGATGCCCATGGTGTGCTTGGCCCCGGCCTGCGCGAGCTCGTCGGCGATGAACCCGGCCGAGCAGCCCACGTCGCCCACGGTCAGCCCGCCCAGCGGCCCGTGGAAGTGCTCCAGCACCGCGATGATCTTCGCAGCCTTCCGCCTCCGCTTCTCCTCGTCGAGCATGGCGGACTGGAATTCGCTGTATTCGAGCTGCGCGACCCGTTGCTTCACCACGCTGGCCACAGTACCGACCTCGGCGCCAATCCGATGTCAAGCCGCTTTGGTACGGTGGCCGACCTGGCTCGGAACCGGCGAACGGGGGCGAAGTGACGTTCTTCGACAAGATCAGGGGCGAGTTCATCGACATCGTCGAATGGCTCGACGACAGCCGCGACACCCTGGTCTGGCGATTCCCCCGCCACGAGAACGAGATCAAGATGGGCGCCCGGCTCGTCGTCCGCGAGTCGCAGGTCGCCGTCTTCGTCAACGAGGGCCAGATCGCCGACGCGTTCGCGCCGGGGACGTACACGCTGGAAACCCGCAACCTGCCCGTCCTGTCCACGCTCAAGGGCTGGAAGTACGGGTTCCAGTCCCCGTTCAAGGCCGAGGTGTACTTCGTCAGCACCCGCCAGTTCGCGGACTTCAAGTGGGGCACACAGAACCCGATCATGGTACGGGACGCGGAGTTCGGGCCGGTGAGGCTGCGGGCGTTCGGCGCGTACGCGGCCAGGGTGATCGACGCCCGCGCCCTCCTGCGCGAGCTGGCGGGGACGGACCCGCAGTTCCGCACCGAGGAGGTGGAGGGCTACCTGCGGCAGATGGTCGTGGGGCGGCTCGCCCACGCCCTGGCCACCGCCGGCGTGCCGCTGCTCGACCTGGCCGCCAGGCAGCACGAGATGGGGCGGCGGCTGGCGGAAGCGCTGACGGCCGACCTGGCGGGCGTGGGCATCGCCATCCCGACGTTCACCATCGAGAACATCTCGCTGCCGCCCGAGGTGGAGCGGGCGCTGGACAAACGCTCGCAGATGGGGATCGTGGGCGACCTCGGGCAGTACGCGCGGTTCCAGGCGGCCGAAGCGCTGGAGAACGCCGGCGGGGCGGGCGAGGGCATGGGGCTGGGCGTGGGCATCGCCGCCGGCCAGCAGATGGCCGCGGCGCTCGCCCCCCAGAACCAGCCGGACGCCCGGCAGGGGCCGCCGCCGCTGCCCGACGACGACCCCTGGTATCTCGGGGTGGACGGCGAGCAGCGCGGGCCGTTCGGCGAGGCCGGCCTGGCCGCCGCCGGTCTCACCCCCGACGCGCTGGTGTGGCGGGCCGGGATGCCGCAGTGGACCCCGGCCCGCGACGTGCCGGAGCTCGCGTCCCTGCTCCGCGGCACACCGCCGCCGTTGCCACCCTCCTGACCCCGCCGCCTGACCCTGCCGCCTGGCTTAGGGCCCCGAGAGGACCTCCCGTGAGCTTCCCCACCCAGACCCC
>NZ_SMKP01000267.1:0-11192 GCF_004349015.1 Nonomuraea diastatica | reverse complement strand
CCCCCGAGCACGACGTCCTCCGTGCCGCCGTCGATCACCCGGTGCGCCGACAGCGCGGTGAGCAGGCCGTTCCAGCCCTCGTGCCCGAGGTTGCCCTTCCACAGGTGGGTGAGCGCGGACCAGCGTTCCAGGGGGTCGGGTCCCGCCAGGATCGAGGAGACGCTGACGGGCTGGTCGGAGGCGGAGACGATGAGCAGGGTGAGGTTCGCGGAGTAGGCGGCCAGGCGGCGGGGCACCGTGTGACGTACCGGAACGAAACCGGTGAAGTGGCGGCGGGGCCGCTCGTGCAGCGAGCGCCGCAGCACCCCGGCCAGGAGCGTGACGCACCGCTCCCGCACCGCGGCGGGCACCTCGGCCAGCAACTCCAGGACGAAACCGACGGTGGGCCCGCGCTCGGCCAGGCACGAGTGAGACGTGACGGCGTACAGCAGGTCGTCGTCCACGGCCTGGACGAGCGCGAGGGGCTCGTCGCCGGCCAGGCGGCGCCTGCGGTCGAGGTCGCGCAGCGCGTAGACGGTCAGCCACGCCACCAGGAACTCGCCGAACGTGGAGTGCAGGAACGCGTGGCCGTTCCTGCGGACGAAGAAGAAGCGTTCCGTGGCCTTGCGCACCCAGTCGATGCGCTCGCCCTCGTCATCGGCGTCCTCCTCGCCGCCGTGGCACAGGGCGGGCAGGTCGCGTTCGAGCGCCTCGTCGGTGAGGACCTGGCGGCCCCTGGCCAGCATGGACAACGCCGCCGTGCCGAGCAGCACCAGCTCCTGGTCGATCACCACCCGCCGCGACCCGCCGGTCTCCCGTTCGGTGTAGTCCCTGAGCAGCACCTCGTACAGGCGGGCGCGCCCGAGCGGGCCGTGGTCGCGCTGCAGCGCGTTGCCGCCCGCGTCGTAGAGGGCCAGCAGCAGCAGGAGCAGCGGCTGCCTGGCCATGTCGCCGTGCACGAGCGCCGCCTCGGCGGGCAGCGGCTTCAGATCACGCCTGGCCAGCAGGGATCGGTTGGCCTGGTCCCAGACGTCCAGCCACTGCCGCACCTGATCGTCGTCGAACGGCTGCAGCTGCAGCGCCAGCAACCCCTCCGGATACCTGATCCGGTCCGCCACCACCGTGCGGCTGGTGACCATCACCGCGACGGGCCGCCCGAGACCGGCCTCCCTGGCCTGGAACTCCTGGACGTGTTCGAGATAGTCGAACCGGTTGACGCCGCCCTGCAGCAACTCGTCCAGCCCGTCGAGCAGGATCACCGGCATCGCCCCGTCGCCGGCCGCCACGAGCTCGGCGTAGCCCACCTGCTCCGCCAGCACCCCCTTGAGGGCCTGCTCGATCTGCTCGGTGACGCTCGCGCGCGCGGCCACCCCGCCCAGCTCCACCCGGATCGGCAGGAACTCCGACCTGGCCAGCCGGGCGGCGAGCACCTCGGTCAGCTTCGTCTTGCCCGAGCCCGGCTCGCCCAGCACCAGCAGGGGCGCCCGGGTGGCCCGCAGCGAGGTGAGGTGACCCACGAGGAACGCCTCGGGGTCGGGCAACAGGCGCCGGTCGTCCCACCAGGCGCGCTCGGCGGGCGCGGCGTCGCGGGTCAGCTCCGCGACCCGGCAGCGGGGGGTGAGGTAGCCCTCGCCGAGCAGCGGGAGCGTGACGTCCTCGGGAAGTTTGCCGGCGACCAGGAGCGGCTGGTCGAGCGCGTTGGCGGCCATCCTGGCCAGGTGGATCACGGGGCGGTCACCGACCCTGGGCGGGGCCAGTTCGGCCAGCAGCCACGCCACCCGCGACAGCGCGGTGCCGGGTGGCGGCCTCTCCGTGACGAGGCTGCGCACCCCGAACTCGTGGCTGTCGAGCGCCAGCGACCGGTAGTCCTCGTCGTAGATGCGCAGCGCGTGCGCGGGCGGGCCTTCGGCGAGCATGCGGGGCAGCAGGAGCTGGTCGTCGACGCCCAGCTCGTCCCAGATCGACAGGCCGCCCACGTATCCGGCCAGGGCCTCGGACATGTGCAGGAAGGCACGTTCCACGGCGCGCCGCGTCTCGGCGTACGGCAGGTGCGGCTCGGGCGTGGGCAGCCGCTCCAGCAGCAGCTCCGCCACCAGCCTGGCGAACCGCTCGGGTGTCGGCACACCGCGGGAGATCTTCTCGCCGCGGTCGAGCCGGTCCAGCGTGAACGGCAGCTTCGCCTCACCGAGCGCCTCGAAGTACGCCGACACGACGATCACGGCGTGCGCCGCGGCCAGCCGCTGGGTGCGGGTGTGCCGGTCGACGCCGCTCCTGAGCTCGGGCATGCGGCGCACGATGTCCTTGCCGTAGCGGGCGATGCCGTCGCGCATGTCGGTCAGGCCGGCCGCCAGCCGCCCGCCGCCGGCCAGCGCCCAGCCGGTGCGCTCGGCGGCCGAGGCGAACCCGACGACCTTGACCAACCTGCCGTCCTTGCATCCGAGAATCCTCAGGGCGTCGGCGTAGCTCGGGGTATCGATCATGGCCTTCTCCCGGGACAGGGGGTGTCCCATCATGCGCTCTGCGCCCGCGATCGCGCAGGCTTCCACACCGTGCCGGTCTGCTGCCGGTCTGCTCCCGGGTCTGCTGCCGGTCTGACCGTCATATACCCTTCAGGGCTTGCGCGATCTCCGGCAGCGCCGCAGGATCCTCGATCGTGGACGGCGTGGTGTACGGGCGGCCGTCGGCGATGTCGCGCATCGTGGCGCGCAGGATCTTGCCCGAGCGGGTCTTCGGCAGCCGGGCGACCACCAGGGCGCGGCGGAAGGCGGCGACGGGCCCCACGCGCTCGCGCACCAGGGCGGCCAGCTCGCGCTCCACGTCGGCGGGGTCGGGCTCCGCCCCGGCCTTCAGCACCACGAACCCCATCGGCAGCTGCCCCTTCAGCTCGTCGGCCACGCCGATCACGGCGCACTCGGCCACGTCGGGGTGGGCGGCGATGATCTCCTCCATCGAGCCGGTGGAGAGACGGTGCCCGGCGACGTTGATCACGTCGTCGATGCGGCCCATGACGTAGAGGTAGCCGTCGGCGTCGAGGTGGCCGCCGTCGCCGGACAGGTAGTGGCCGGGGTAGCGCTCCAGGTAGGAGCGGGCGAAGCGGGCGTCGTCGCGGTAGAGGGTGGGCAGCGCGCCGGGCGGGAGCGGCAGCTTGACGGTGACCGCGCCGTCGACCCCCGGCGGGCAGTCGTTGCCATCGGCGTCGAGGACGTGCACGTCCCAGCCGGGCACCGGCTTGGTGGGCGAGCCGGGTTTGATCGGCAGCCGTTCGATGCCGGCGCAGTTGGCGGCCACCGGCCAGCCGGTCTCGGTCTGCCACCAGTGGTCGATGACGGGGATGCCGAGCAGGCCCGACGCCCAGTGGTAGGTGTCGGGGTCGAGGCGCTCGCCGGCCAGGAAGAGGTGCCGCAGCCCCGACAGGTCCCACTTTTTCGCGAAATTTCCGGATGGGTCCTCCTTTTTGATGGCCCTGATCGCGGTCGGCGCGGTGAACAGCGTACGCACCCCGTGCGTGGCCACCACCCGCCAGAACGCTCCCGGGTCCGGGGTGCCTTGGCGCGGGACGTGGCGAAGTCGCGGATGATCTGCTGCTGCGGCGCCGAGCCCCCGGAGGAGAGCCATTCATGCTCGGCGCGCCAGCCGGTCAGCATCTTGTCCAGCTTCGCCGGGCCGCAGTCTTGGCCGGCCTGGTGGGCGGTGCGGAAGGCGGCGACTCATGGGTTCCACACCCAGCGGCACCGGTCCCACTCAGCCAGCAACGCCGCGCGTGCGGTGGACGACAGGCGCAGCCGGTAGGTGATCCGGGCGTGCTCGGCCCCGTCAGCGTCCTTCGACGTCGCCATGATGTCATTCAAGCATCATGATGCGCTTCGCACTGCGGCTTCCCGACGACCTCCATGAACGCCTTGGGGCGTGCCGGGAGTCCAGGAGGACGTGGCGCGGATGACGGCGGCGCTGGAGGAGGCCCGGGAGTCGTCGGCGCTCCCCGAGCGGACGTCCGCCGGGGAGGCGCTGCGCGACATGGCGGTCCGGACCCGGCTGCGCGGGACCTCGCCGGCCGTTACGGAGCCGCGGGCTCGGCCGACAGGACGAGCCTGATGGCGAAGTTGCGGTAGCCGCCCCGCTCGAACGCCCTGGCCATCGGCACGTTGCCGGAGTCGGTGTCGGCCACGATCCGCTGGACGCCCCGCTCCGCGTGGAAGCGGGTGATCTCGGCGAGGAGGTCGTCGGCGTACCGGTGACCGCGGTGCTCGGGCACCACGCCGAGATAACCGACCACGGGCCCGGTGTCGTTGGCGGACGGCAGGGCGACCCCGACGAGGTCGCCGCTCGTGTCGTAGGCCAGCCGCCACCAGGACCGTTCGCCCCGCATGGACGCGTTGTCGCGGACGTCCTCGCGGGCCTGCTCCACCGGGTCCATGGTGCGCAGGGCCTGGCGCGTGGCGAAGTCGAGCGAGCCGACGGCCACCCGCCGGAACGCCTCCACGAAGACCTCGTCGTCCTCCTCGCCACGGAAGACGAGCCGGTCCGATGGCTCTGGCACGGGCGCGTCGCCCGCCGTCCACGCATAGCGCAGGCGTTCGAGCTCCTCGGTCAGCCCGGCGCGGCCGGCGGCCTCCCAGCGCCAGCCGATGGCCGCCGTGACCGCGGGGTCGCCGCGCCAGCCGTTGGGGACGAAGACGTGGTATTCGGGCGCCCGCCCGAAGGCGGCATGGGCGTGGCGCAGCAGTTCGGCGGCCACGCCCACACGGTCGCCGACCGACGGGTGCACATAGATGCAGTCCAGCGCGAGCGGCCTGGCACCGTCGGGGAAGCCCCACCAGACGGCGCGGGCCAGGATGTCGCCGGTGCCGTCACCGGTGTCGTCGCCGGTGGCCAGCCAGATGCGGTCGTAGCCGTAGTTGCGGCTCTCCAGGAACGACAGCAGCCGCTCAGGGTGGGCCCAGCTGATGGACTCGTCGACGACGCAGCCGAGCAGGCGGTCTAGGTCGTCCGTGACCGCGGGACGGAAACGCATGATTCCTCCGAGAAGTGGAAGCGGGCGCGATGAGCGCCCGGGGTAATGCCGAACATCTCAGCGCCTCCTTTCTTCCGACTTTTCGGTGTCAGCTGGCACTTTAACAGAAATATCGCGACAGGATGGGCTGGTGAGCTCCTACCACGACGACACGCTGCCCCTGCAACCACCGATCCGGCTGCCCGGCGAGGCCACGCTCGCGGCGGCGGTACGCGCCGCCCCGCTGGCCGAGGAACTGAAGCCCGAAGGCGACGACTCGGAGGTGCTGGCGGCCTGGGCGGGACACTGCCGCGACCGGCTGGCCGCCGACGGCACCCTGCTGCTCGAACTGATCAGGATGTTCCTGACGCGCGAGCCGCACCAGGGCGAGGTGCCGGAGACGCTGACGGGGCTCGGCCTGGTACGCCAGGAGGAGCCGTACACGCTGAGCTGGCTCGGCCTGTGGGTGGCGCGGCTGATCGTCGCGGCGACCACCGGGCAGGAGGTCCCGGTCATGGGCTCGCTCGCGGACGGCGACGCCGCGGCGCTGCTGCACGGCCTGCGTTCCTACCCGGAGGCAGAGCGCGACGAGGAACTGGCGGGATGGCTGAAGGGCAGGGAACCCGACGAGGCGGTGGCCGAGATCGCCGCGGCGCTGGCCACGGTCAGCCCGCTGAGCCGGGCCATCGGCGTGGAGTTGTTGTCGACGCAGTTCGGCGACGAGGGCCGGCTGGCGCTCTCCCGGCAACTGGAGAAGCGCAAGCTCGGCGCGGTGATCGCGGCCAGGACCGGCCGCACCGAGCGGCAGCCCGCGCCGGACGAGATCGCCTGGGTGCTGGTGGACATGGCGGCGGCGCTGCTGGAGTTCGGGGACGAGCCGGGCCAGGTCATCGAGTCGATCGCCCTGGGCATGGACGCGGAGGAGCAGGCGGGCACGATCCCGATCCTGGCGTTCGGCGACCATCCGTGGACGGGTCAGGTGCTGCGGCTGTTCATCGACCACCACCCGGACGAGCGGGTCTCGGCGGCCGCCCGCAAGGCGCTGCGCCGGCTGCGCGGGCTGGCCGACGTCCGCGGTTGACACGCTTCGGCGCGCACCGAAGCCCTGCGCTGCCGCGGCGCTCACGGCGCGCCGGCGGCCTGCCGCTGCTGTTCCAGGCGCACCTTCTTCGGTACGCACATCCGCCAGGCCTCCAGCACGAGTTCGCGCATCTCGGTGGCGTCGATGGCGGCGAGCCGCACGACGACCCAGTTGAAGCGCAGCTCGGACTCGCTCGGCATGAGGAATCTGTCCGGCTCGGCCGCCACGAGCGCCGCCCGCTCCTCCTTCGGGAACCCGAAGCCCATCAGCGTCTCGTCGTGCGAGAACGCCACGTAGACGATCTTTCCTACCCGGAACTTGACGCGGTCCCGGATGAGGTGCTCGGTGGAGCGCGGAAGCGTGCGCGCGAACTGCCGTATGTCGTCGACCGTGACCACGCGGGCAACATTACCGATTCCCCTCGGCGGCCGATATGTCGGCGAGCGCCGAGTCCGGGTCGCGCTCGACGGCCAGGTCCCCCAGGCTGACGATGCCGACGGCGCGGCCGTCCTCGACCACCGGGAGGCGGCGGACGGCGTGCGAGCGCATCATCCGCACGGCCTGCTCGATACCGGTGTCGGGATCGACGGCCTCGACGGCCGGGCTGGACGCCTCGCGTACCGGCGTGTCCGGGCCGCGCTCGGCGGCGACCACCCGCACGGCGATGTCACGGTCGGTGACGATGCCCTGCATGCGGCCGTTGTCGTTGACGATGATCGCCCCGGTGTCGCGCTCGCGCATGAGCGCCGCGGCGGCGGACACCGGCTGGTCGCCCTCGATCGTCGCGGGGTGGGCTGTCATGACGTCTGCCACGGTCTTCGCCATGGGGTCCTCCTGTGGGTCGGTGCCCGCCCCCCTACCCGGGCGCTCACCCGATTCACCAGGTGGGCGGGGCCGCGCCGCCAGGGCCTCGTTCGACCTCCTTCGTCTCGTAGAACGAGACGCCATCTCTTGAATGGTGAGATTCACGTTAGGGTCGTCGGCAACGGTCCGGCGAAGACGAAGGAGTTCGGCGATGGAAGCCGTCTACACGCATGGCCACCACGAGTCGGTGCTGCGCTCGCACCGCTGGCGCACCGCCGAGAACTCGGCCGCGTACCTGCTGCCTCACCTGAAGCCCCACATGAAGGTGCTCGACGTGGGCAGCGGCCCCGGCACCATCACCGCGGACCTCGCGACCAGGGTGGGGCACGTGACGGCGTCCGAGGTGAGCGCGGAGGCGCTCGACCTGGCCAGGGCCGAGGTGAGCGCCCGCGGCCCTGGCAACGTGGACTTCGCGGTCGCCGACGTGCACGCTCTCGGCTTCGACGACGACACGTTCTGCGTGGCCCACGCCCACCAGGTGCTGCAGCACGTGGGCGACCCGGTACGCGCGCTGCGGGAGATGCGCAGGGTCACCAGGCCGGGCGGGCTCGTGGCGGCCCGCGACAGCGACTACACGTCGTTCGCCTGGCATCCGCGGCTGCCGGTGCTGGACGAGTGGATGGAGCTGTACCAGAAGATCGCGCGGGGCAACGGCGGCGAGCCGGACGCGGGGCGGCGGCTGCTGTCGTGGGCGCGGGCCGCGGGGTTCGAGGAGATCACCGCCACGTCGTCGACCTGGTGCTTCGCCACGCCCGGCGACCGGGCCTGGTGGGGCGGGATGTGGTCCGAGCGGATCCTGCGCTCGGCGATGGCCCGGCAGGCCCTGGCCGCGGGCGCCGCCACGGAGGCGGACCTGCGGCGGATCTCGGAGGGGTGGCTGACGTGGGCGGCCGACGGTGACGGCTGGATGTCGATCCTGCACGGCGAGATCCTCTGCCGCGCCTGAGCCCGGCCCGCCGATGCGCCGCCCGGAGGTCCGGCGCAACGCCTGGCCCGGCCCGGGCGCGGGGTTCAGATGCCGAGGGTCCTGGCGCGCTGCCACTGGGGGTCGCGGTAGAGGACCATGTCGGTGCCGATGAGCTCGTCGGGCGCCGACAGCATGGTGATCTCACCCGCGGCCTGCAGTTGGAGCAGCAGGTCGCGCACCCGCGGCCCGACGGGCAACCGCCCGGCGGGCAGCCCGAGACCGGTCCTGACCGTGTCGGCGATCTCCGACAGGCGGAAGGGCCCTTCGAAGCCCGCCACGACCCCGCGCACGATGGTCATCGTGATCAGGTGCTCGGCCTCGGCGTGCGCCAGCTGCCAGGTGACCTGCTCCCTGCGGCGACCGGTGCCCGCGCACGACGGGCATCGGCGCGCCATCCCGGCCGTCACCTCCTCCTCCGCCGAGCCGAGGCACGCCGAGCACAGGCCGTTCTCGGCGGCGTGAAGCTCGGCCGGCATCCGGCCGACCAGGGCCACGCCGCAGGTGCAGCCGAACGTGTCACCGAGAAGGCCGGCCTGCGGGGTGATCGCATGCTTCGTCATCGGGCCGACTCTACCGGCCCGCCCGCCTCGCGGGGCAACACCCGCGACGGCCGGTGACGCCCCGGCCGGGCGGCTCCCCGCCCGAGGGGCTCAGCCGGCGACGCTGCGGTAGAGGTCGCGGGTCAGCTTGGTGATGCGCTTGACCGAGCCGCTCCACGTGCCGCCCACCGGGTGCGCGGTGAGCACCGCCATGACGTACCGGTCGCCCTGGCCGGCCAGGCCGGTCGTGTGCAGCACCGGGCGGCCGTAGTCGGGCACGCCCGAGCCGGTGGCCCGCTGCGCCACCCACGAGATGGGCGCTCCGACGGCCCTGGCGTCCTTGCAGGGGCTCGGCGGCTTCATGCCGAACCCGGACCAGCCCTGCTTGACCGCCCACGGCCGGGGGATCGCGTCGGGGATGCCGAAGGTCTGGTCGAAGCCGTCGGCCCCGCACGGCGTGGACTTGCGCAGGTGGCCCAGTATCAGGTTCCTGACCTTGGCGTCGGCCCGGTCGAACAGGTAGCGGTAGGTGCGCACGATGTCGTACGCGCTGAGCGAGGTGTAGCCCCAGAAGCCCGGCTTGGAGGCGGGCGGCGGTGTGGTGTCGGCCAGGCCGAGCTTGCGCGCCATCCTGATGATGATCTTCCCCTGGCCCCCGCGCTCCCAGAAGGTCGAGGCCGCGTCGTCGTCGCTGGCCCTGAGCATGCTCTTGAGCAGCTTGGCGTCGGCGGCCGGGACGCTCTTGCGCCCCTCCAGGTAGTCGATCGCGATCAGGATCTTGACGATGGAGGCCGAGCGGTACTTCCTGTGCGCGTTGCGCGTGGCCACGAACTTGCCCGCCTGCCGGTCGAAGACCAGCCACGCGGCCGTGGTGCCGGCGGGGACGGAGGGCGGCTTGACCGCCTCGGCGTGAGCGGGTACGGCCGTCAGCGCAGCGGCGAGGACGATGGGCACGGCGGCAAGGGGCTTGATTCGCACAGTGCCTACAACTATCAGATCTCGCCCGTATGCCCTTGACCGCACAACTAAGCGGGTATAAACACAGATGAAACCAACCCGAAACGGCGGTGAACCAACATCATGTACGCCGAGGAGCGGCAGCAGGAGATCCTGCGGAGAGCGCGGTCCGCGGGCCGCGTCGACGTGGTGACGCTGGCCGCCGAGCTCGACGTGACCACCGAGACGATCCGCCGCGACCTGACGTCGCTGGAGCGGGCGGGTGTGCTGCGCCGGGTTCACGGGGGCGCGATCCCCGTGGAACGCTTGGGGTTCGAGCCCGCGCTGGCCACCCGTGACGAGGTGATGACGGGCGAGAAGGAGCGCATCGCCAAGGCGGCGCTCGCCGAGCTCCCCGACGACGGTTCCGTGATCATCGACGCGGGCACCACCACGGGACGGCTGGTCCAGGTGCTGCCCGCCGACCGGGAGCTCACCGTGGTGGTGAACTCGCCGCCGCTGGCCACCGCCCTGGCGGCCCGCGCCAACCTGCACGTGATCATGCTGGGCGGCCGGCTGCGCGGCAAGACGCTCGCCACCGTCGACGACTGGGCGCTGCGCCCGCTGGCCCACCTCAACGTCGACGTGGCGTTCATGGCCACCAACGGCTGCTCCCTGAGCAGGGGGCTGACCACGCCCGACCCGGCGGAGGCGGCGATCAAGCGGGCCATGGTCAAGGCCGCGCAGCGCAGCGTCCTGCTGGCCGACCACACGAAGTTCACCAACACCTATCTGGCCACGTTCGCCGAGCTCGGCGAGATCGACGTGCTGATCACCGACACCGGCCTGGACGACGCGCTGGCCGCCGACCTGGCGGCGGCGGGCCCGGAGGTGATCCGGGCGTGATCCTCACCCTGACGCTCAACCCCAGCCTCGACCGCACGATCGAGATCGCCGCCCTGGACAGGGGCGCGGTCATCCGCGCCGCCGCCGCCCACCTCGACCCGGGCGGCAAGGGAGTGAACGTCTCGCGCGCCCTGCTGGCCAACGCGGTCGCCTCGCGCGCGGTGGTGCCGTTCGGCGGCGACGAGGGCAGGCAGCTCGTACGGCTGCTCGCCGCGGAGGGGCTCGACATGATCACCGTCCCCGTCGCGGGACCGACCAGGTCGAACGTCACCCTCGCCGAGCCCGACGGCACCGTCACGAAGATCAACGAACCCGGCACGGCCCTCGCGCAGGACGAGCTCGACACGATCGCCGACGCCGTGCTGGAGGCCGCGCACTCCGGCGGCCAGGGAGCCGACTGGGTGGTCGCCTCGGGCAGTCTGCCGCCCGAGGTCCCCGCCGACGTCTACGCATCGTTGTGCCGCAGGTTCGCCGGGGCGGGCATCCACGTGGCGGTCGACACCAGCGGCCCGGCGCTGTCCTGCGCGCTCGGCGCCGCACCCGCCCTGGTGAAGCCGAACGCCGAGGAGCTCTCCGCCGTCACCGGCATGCCCATCCGCTGCGTGGGCGACGTCGTGGAGGCGGCGGCCAAGTTACGTGCCGCGGGCGCGCGGGCGGTGCTGGCCAGCCTGGGCACCGACGGCGCCGTCCTCGTCGAGCCGGACGGCATCTGGTACGGCGAGGCCCCCGTCACCGAACCCCGCAGCTCCGTCGGCGCGGGCGATGCCATGCTGGCCGGTTTCCTCGCCGGAGGCGGGCGCGGTCCCGGCGCGCTGGCCCAGGCGCTGGCCTGGGGCGCCGCGGCGGTGCGCCTGCCCGGCAGCCGGATGCCCGGCCCCGCCGACATGGCCGGGCTCGATCCCGGTGACGTCACCGTCGGCGCCCCCGACC
>NZ_SMKP01000026.1:0-71606 GCF_004349015.1 Nonomuraea diastatica | reverse complement strand
CCTCGGGAGAGTTCCCCGTCACGATCGAGGCCGGAAACGGCCAGGTCACCATCGCCAGGAAGCCGGAGCGTGTCGTCTCGCTGTCGGCCACCCACACCGAGACGCTCTTCGCCATCGGCGCGGGCCCCCAGGTCGTCGCGGTGGACGACCAGTCGAACTACCCGCCGGAGGCTCCCAAGACCGACCTGTCGGGCTTCAAGCCCAACGTCGAGGCCATCGTCGCCGAGAAGCCCGACCTGGTCGTCGTCTCCGACGACCTCGACAAGATCGTCGCGGAGCTGGGCAAGGTGAACGTGCCCGTCCTGGTGCAGCCCGCCGCCACCAAGCTCGACGAGGCGTACGAGGAGATCATCGAGCTCGGCGCGGCCACCGGCAACAAGGCCAAGGCCGAGGAGGTCGTCTCCGGCATGAAGACGGCCATGGACAAGCTGGTCGCCGAGGCGCCGAAGGACAAGAAGCTCACCTACTATCACGAGCTGGACCAGACGCCGTACGCCGCGACGTCGAAGACGTTCATCGGCCAGATCTACGGCATCTTCGGCCTCACCAACATCGCCGACGAGGCGCCCGCGTCCGCGGGCGGCTACCCCAAGCTCTCCGCCGAGTTCGTCGGCCAGGCCGATCCTGACCTGATCTTTCTGGCGGACGTCAAGTGTTGCGGGCAGAGCAAGGAGACCCTGGCCAAGCGGCCCGGATGGAAGAACCTGTCGGCACTCAAGAACGACCAGGTGATCCAGCTCGATGACGACATCGCCTCCCGCTGGGGGCCACGCGTCGTCGACCTGGCCGAGACGATCGGCGCGGCCGTGGCCGAAGCGGGCGCCGAGGATGGCGCGAGCTGACCGTGACCACGCAGGCCCGCCCGTCCAGGGCCAGGCCCGCCTGGGTGGCGAGCGCCCTGGGCGTGCTGGCCGTCACCATGGTCGCCGGGCTGCTCGACGGGGCCGCCGACATCTCGCCGTGGCAGGTCGTGGCGGAGGTCGCGGACCGGCTGCCGCTCGTCCACGTCGACTCCGGGCTCGCCCCCGTCGAGCAGGGGCTGCTGTTCGAGCTGCGGCTGCCCCGGGTCCTGGTCGCCGCCGTGGTCGGCGGGCTGCTGGCCATGGCCGGGGCGGGGTACCAGGGGGTGTTCCGCAATCCGCTCGCGGACCCCTACCTGCTGGGCGCCGCCGCCGGCGCGGGACTCGCGGCGACCGCGGCCATCGTGCTGCTGCCCGCCGCGGAGGGCAGCGTGCCGATCGCGGCGTTCGCCGGGGCCGTGGGCGGCGTGTTCCTGGCGTACACGCTCGGCAACACCGCCGGGCGCACGGGCGGCACCGCCACGCTGGTGCTGGCCGGGGTGGCGGTCACGTCGTTCCTGACCGCGATCCAGACGTTCGTCCAGCAGTTCAAGGTCGAGGAGCTGCAGCGCATCTACTCGTGGATCCTCGGTGACGTCGGCGGCGGATGGGACCAGCTCTGGCTGGTCCTGCCGTACGCCGCCGTCTCCGCCGTCCTGCTCCTGCTGCACGGGAGGATGCTCGACGTGCTGTCCGTGGGCGACGAGGAGGCCACCAGCCTCGGGGTGCGCGCGGCGCGGGTGCGTTTCACGGTGCTCCTGGCGGCGTCGCTGGCCACCGCCTCGGCCGTGGCGGTGAGCGGGCTGATCGGGTTCGTGGGCATCGTCGTCCCGCACGTCGTCAGGCGGCTGGCGGGCGGCTCGTACCGGAGCGTGCTGCCGCTCTCGCTGATCGGCGGCGCGGCCTTCCTGGTGCTGGCCGACCTCGTCGCCCGCACCGTGCTGGCGCCCGCCGAGCTGCCGATCGGCGTGGTGACCATGTTCGTGGGGGCGCCGTTCTTCGTCGGCATCCTGCGGATGACCAGGCGGGCGGTCACATGATCGGGGCCTGCGCCGTCTCCGTGCGGCTCGGCGGCCGCGACGTCGTCGCGGACGTCGGCCTCGACGTGCGCCGCGGCGAATGGCTGGCCATCATCGGGCCCAACGGCGCCGGCAAGTCCACGCTGCTCAAAGCGGTCATGGGCCTGGTCGCGCACCGGGGCGAGGTGACGATCGACTCCCGGCCGGCCGCCGCGCTCAAGCCCCGCGCGCGGGCCAGGCTGGTGGCGTACGCGCCGCAGTCCCCTGCCCTGCCGCCCGACATGTCGGTCTTCGACTACGCGCTGCTCGGGCGCACTCCGTACATTCCCTACCTCGGGAGGGAGAGCGGGCACGACCGGCGGGTCACCGTCTCTGTGCTCGACCGGCTCGACCTGACGGAGCTGGCCACCCGCCGCGTCGGCGAGCTGTCCGGCGGGGAGCGGCAGCGCGTGGTGCTGGCCAGGGCGCTCGCCCAGGAGGCGCCCGTGCTGCTGCTCGACGAGCCGACGACGGCGCTCGACCTCGGGCACCAGCAGCAGGTGCTGGAGCTGGTCGACCGCCTGCGCAGGGCCGACGGGCTGACCGTCGTCACCACCCTGCACGACCTGACCGTGGCAGGGCTCTACGCCGACTCCCTGCTCCTCATGGCCGAGGGGCGCGCGGTGGCCGCGGGCAAGCCCGCCCAGGTGCTGACCGAGGCGCTGGTGGGACGGCATTTCGACGCCCAGGTGAAGATCGAGCCCGGGCCCGACGGGCGGCCCGTCGTGCATCTGGTCAGGGGAGGACCGTGAAGCTGACGTACCGGATGGAGGAGGGTGTCCGGCTCGGGTCGCTGCTGTGGGAGTTCGGGCCCGGCTGGCGGATGATCTCCTCCGCCATGCTGGGCGGCGGGATCGGGGCACGCGAGTGGGTGCTCAACGCGCAGGTCGTGGCCGGCTACGCGCGGATGGATCCGGCCGAGCACCTGCGGTCGTTAGGCCCCGCTGGTGACGGGGTCGGGATGATGACCGCCGCGTCCGTCGACCGCTGCGCGCGCGCCGCGGACGGCGGCGCGGAGGCGGTGGCCACCGTCGGGCTGCGGGTGCCCACCTGGGCCGCCACCCCCGAAGGCACCGAGGACCCCGAGCTCGCGCCCATGCGGGTGGGCACGGTCAACATCGTCACCGTGCTGCCCGTGGCGATGACGGACGCCGCGCTCGTCAACACGGTCATGACGGTCACGGAGGCGAAGTCGCAGGCGCTCATCGAGACCGGGTTCCCGTGCACGGGCACGGCGTCCGACGCGGTCTGCGTCGCCGTGCCCGCCGACGGGCCGCGCGAGGTGTTCGGCGGGCCGCGGTCGGAGTGGGGGGCGCGGGTGGCGCGGGCGGTGCACCAGGCGGTCCGGCGCGGCGCCGAGGAGTGGCGCCATCGTCACTCAACGTGAGAAATTTCGGGGAAGTAGCATGTGGGCGAGGGCGAGACTCCCGATACTGAGTGGGTGACCGCAATGGCGACGATCGAACCGAAGAGCGGAACGGCCGCGGACGAGCCGACCACGAGGCGCACGGTTCCCCCGGGTGCGCCGCCGTTCACTGTCGATGACCTGCTCAGGTTCCCAGACGACGGGAACCGATACGAGCTCTTCAACGGAAGCCTACTAGTGAGCCCTGCCCCCACCCCCCTGCACCAGATCGTGATCTTCCGCTTGCAGATGGTGCTGTTCCAAGCGGTGCCGTCTCACCTGACGGTGCTGTCCACCGTTAACCTACGAGCGTCGGACAGGGACTTCTACATCCCCGACATCGTGGTGGTGCCGAAGGAGAGAGCCCGGTCGGTGAAACTCATGTTCGCGCCCGAGGACGTGCTCCTGGCCGTCGAGGTGGTCAGCCCGACCACCAAGATCCGCGACAGGGCGACCAAGGCCGCCGCATACGCAGCGGCGGGCATCCCCACCTACTGGCGCGTCGAGCTCGACGAAGGACCGGCGCTCTACGTTCACGAGCTCGACGAGGGCTCCTACCGGGGACCCGGCACTCACCAGGCCGGAGACAAGGTCAGCCTTTCCGCTCCCTACCCCGTGAGCTTCGATCCCGCCGACCTGACCGACTACTGAGCGCCGACCCCGTAGTCCTCGGCCGCTCCGCGGGGGGTGACACGCCCGGCCTCGAGGTCGGCCAGGACCGCCGCCCGGTCCCGTTCGCCCGGCGAGCCGATGCCGCCCCCGCCCGTGGTCTCCACGATGAACGCCTCGCCCGCCGCGAACCGCACGTTGTTGACCTTCGACGCCAGGCGCTCGACCGTCCCGTCCAGATGACGTTTGAAGAACCCGCCCAGCCGCCCGGGCAGCCCGCCGTCGCGGCCCGGCGGCGGCAGCCGGAGCCGGTCACCGCGGGTGGTGACGTCGCAGTCGGCCAGAAAGCGGTAGACGGTCCGCGACCCCAGCCCGCCCCGATGGCGTCCAGGACCGCCCGAGTCGGGGATCGTCTCGACCGACTCGACGATCAGCGGGCAGCGGCTCTCCACCGGCTCCGCTTGCGGCACCGAGTTGCGGCCGATCCCGAAGTGCACGCCTGTCGCGTCCGGCCCGTCCAGGCCCTGCCGGGCGCCCACGCCGCCGAAGTCGTACGAGAGATGGATCCAGTACGGCGCGCCCGCCGCGGCGATCGAGAACGGCTGCAGGATCCCGCTGGCCGCGATGGCCCGGTCGGGCACCGCGTCCGACATGGCCTGGAAGACCGCCTCCATGGCGGCGTAGATGGGGACGTACCGGCCGCCGCAGGGGTAGGGGGAGCGGGCGTTGAGCAGGGAGCCCTCGGGCAGGCGCACCTCGATCGCGCGCAGGCAGCCGTCGTTCATGGGGATCGCGGGGTCCAGGAAACAGCGGATCGCGAAGACGGCGGCGGCCAGTGACTGGGAGGCCGAGGCGTTGATGGCGGCCGGGACCTGCGGGCCGGTGCCGGCGAAGTCGAGCACGGCCCGCTGGGGGCCGAGGGTGACGGCCACACGGATGAGGTGTGATTTTTCGGGGTTCATGCCGTCGTCGTCGATCGGATAGGCCGCCTCGAACCGGCCCTGCGGCAGTTCGGCCAGGGCGGCCCGGGTCCTGGCCTCGGTGTGGTCCAGGTAGTCGTCCACGCCGTCCGCCAGCCCCCGCGCGCCGTACTCGCCGATCAGCGTCTCCATCCGCGCCGCCGCCACCGCCGTGCCCGCCACCAGCGCCCGTACGTCGCCCATGACCTTGTCAGGGGTGCGGCTGTTGGCCTTCAGCACGGCCTCCATGGCCGGGTCGATGCCCTCCTCCGTGGCCAGGCGCACCGGAGGGAGCTGCAGGCCCTCCAGGAAGATGTCCGTGGCGAGGGGAGCCATGCCTCCGGCCGAGAGCCCGCCCAGGTCGGACACGTGGATCATGGTGGCCGTGAAGTAGGCGGGGGCGCCGTGGACGAAGACGGGGCGGTAGACGAGCAGGTCGTTGGTGTGGACGCCGCCCCGGTAGGCGTCGTTGAGCGCGTACACCTCGCCCGGCCGCATCGTCTCCAGCGAGAAGTCCTTGACCAGCTCGGGGAGCGCGGCCTTGAGCGCCATGCTGTTCATGAGCGTGGTGGCCATGGACTGGGCGATCAGGCGGCCCCTTGCGTCCAGGACGGCGGCGGAGGCGTCGGAGCCCTCCACGATGAACGTCGAGTACGCCGCGCGCACCACCACGATGCTCGCCTCCTCCGCCGCGACGACCAGGGCGTTCCTCAGCACCTCCGCGGTGAGCGGGTCGGTCATGGACGGCTCCTGGTCAGACGCACGGCGCGGGACTCGGTGAGGGTGGCGCTCCAGCCGGGCGGGACGACGATCGTCGACTCGGCGTCCTCGACGACGGCCGGGCCTCGCAGGCAGGCGCCCATGGAGCTCCTTATGTGCACCGGCACTTCCCCGTAACCCCCCGTCTCGGGAAAGTACGCCAGCCGCACCCCGGCCCCGGTGCCCGACGCGCCGTCCTCGGCGGAAACCGCGGTCGCCGTCGCCAGGTCCGCCGCAGTGCCCATCGCCGGGTCCGTGTCATCGGCGGGGGTGGTGACGCGGACGCGGTAGCCGACCAGTTCGATCTCGCCCCGCTGGGTGAAGCCGTAGACCTCGGCGTACCGCTGGAAGAAGCGGGACTCCAGCAGCGCGCGGTCGGCGCTCCACGGGACGGTCAGGTCGTGCGACTGGCCCGTGAAGCGGACGTCCACCGACCGTGACACCCGCACGCCCGGCGCCCCTGGGGAGATCCCGAGGTCCGTGGCCGCCTCCGAGGCGAGCGAGGCGAAGAGCGCCTCCGGGTCGGGCGCGTCCAGACGGGACAGGACGCGGTCCGTCGAGAGCTGGCCGGACAGCAGCCCGGCCGCAGACGCCACCCCGCAGTACGGGGGCACCACCACCGTGCCGATCCCGAACCGCCCGGCCACCCGGGCCGCGTGCGTGGGCCCCGCCCCGCCGAAGGCGACCAGGGCGAAGCCGCGGGGGTCGATCCCGCGCTGGACGGTCACCACGTGCACCGCCGACGCCATCGAGGCGCTGACGATCTCGTGCACCGCGTATGCTGCCCGCTCCCGCGGGACGCCGAGCGGTCCGGCGAGCCGGTCGAGCGCCTCGCCGGCGAGCCCGTGGGAGAGCGGGATGGAGGCGGAGGAGAGGTAACCGAGCACGAGGTTCGCGTCCGTGACGGTCGGCTCCCGGCCGCCCAGGCCGTAACAGGCGGGCCCGGGGGAGGATCCGGCCGAGCGTGGCCCCACGCGCAGCGCGCCCGCCGGGTCGAGCCAGGCCACGCTGCCGCCGCCCGCGCCGACCTCGGCCAGGTCGATGGCCGGGGTCTTGATGGGCACGCCGGTGCCGGCCCGCCGCCCGCCGAAGCTGCCCTTGCCGCCTACGTGGAACTCGTGGGTGATCTCTGGCCGCCCGCCGCGCACCACGCACGTCTTGGCCGTCGTGCCGCCCATGTCGAACGAGATCGCGTCGGGGAACCCGGCGCCCGCCGCCGCCAGCACCCCCGCGGCGGGGCCCGACTCGATCGTGGCCACCGCCCGCCGGGCGGCCAGCTCCGCGGAGATGACGCCGCCGCCGGACTCCATGACGTGGATCGGCGCGCCGATGCCGATCTCAGCCAGCCGTTCCCGGAGCCGCGAGAGATAAGAAGCCATCAATGGACCGATATAAGCGGACATAATGGTGGTGGTGGCGCGCTCGTACTCCCGGATCTCCGGCCAGACGTCCGAGGACGTCACCACGTTCTTCACCGATTCGCGCAGGATCGCCGCCACCTGCCGTTCATGCGTGGGATTAGCGTACGAATGCAGCAGGCATACCGCCGCCGACTCGATGCCCCGCCGGGCGATCTCGGCGGCGGCCTTGCGCACGGACCCCGGGTCCAGCGGCGTCAGCACGGTGCCGCCCGCGGAGATCCGCTCCACCACCTCGAAACAGTCGCCCGGGGCCACCGGCGGGGGAGGCGGCGTGAAGCGGAGGTCGTAGCGGTCCTCCTCGACCCGGGCGTAGCGGCCGAGCGGGATGGTGGCGCGAAAGCCCTGGGTGGTGACGTGTGCCACCCGTACGCCGGTGCGTTCGAGCACCGCGTTCGTCGCCAGCGTGGTGGCGTGCACCACCCGTTCGACCTGGGTGGGGTCGCGGTCGCCGAGCGCGCGCGTAACGCCGGCGAGGATTCCCGCGATGGGGTCGTAGTGGGTGCTCAATACTTTGGCCACGGCAAACGCGCCGGACGTGCCGCGCCGGACCATCTCGGTGCGAAGGACCACGTCGGTGAAGGTGCCACCGACATCGACGCCGATCACGAACCCCATCCGCGTACGTTATGTCCCCGAGCAAGCGCTTGTCTACGCAGTCGTCTATTGACTTACGGCACCCGATTGGGACCCTGGTTTCAATCCAGCCTTTTGGAGCGGAGAGATGGCGCGCCTCAGAGCTCTTGCCAGTGGCGTCGCGGCGGCGCTCGCGCTGGTCGCGATGCCGGTCGCCGCACATGAGCATCCGAGCGGGATCACCGACCTGGTGAGCCCCGCCGTGGTACGGCTGGAGGCCGTGTCCCACGTGGAGATCACCCTGCTCGACCACGTCGGCCGGCTCAAGCATGTGGAGCGGTCCTATGACTTCCCGTTCGCCGAGGGAACGGGCACCGTCATCAACCCCGACGGGAGCGTCGTCGCGCTCCGCCGCCTGGCGGTGAACGACGACGACGTCGCCGTACGCGCCGCGAACAAGATCTTCGCCGAGCACCACGACGTCGAGATCCCGGACGACGACAAGAAGCACGAGCTCTCCGACGAGCTGCTCGACCGGCACCTGCGGGACTGCTATCCGCCCAAGAGCGACACGGCCACCTGCATCATCAACGTGACCACGGAGATCACCGCCTTCCCCAACGTGTCGCCGGCCAGCGCCGACGGCTACAAGCTCAAGCTCGCCAAGGCGGGCGGCAAAGCCGACAGCCCCGCCGTGCTGGTGCCGCTCGACCCCGTGACGGGAAGCGTCGGCATGCCCACCGCGCCGCTCGCGGACAAGGTGCCCGACCAGCAGGGCGCGCCCACCAGCGTGGCCGGTTTCCTGGGCCGTCCCGGCCCGAAGACCGCCCACACGGTCGAGATCGCCCACCTGGGCAAGGGCGGCACGACGGGCGACACCGGCAGGCCCTTCGCCGACCCCGAGAAGAAGGTGAACGAGCCGGTCAAACTCGGCGGCCTGGCCGACAAGGGCATGATCGGCGCGCCGATCATCGGCGACAAGGACGGCCACGTCATCGGCCTGCTCGTCGGCGGCGGCGACGAGGCCAGGATGATCGGCGTCAGGGAGATCACCAAGGCCCTCACGGAGGCCGGGGTGGAGCCGCGCAGGGGCGCGATCGACACGGCGTTCGAGGCGGCGCTGACCCGCTACCACACGAAATACTTCACCGAGGCGGCGCCAGGCTTCCAGCGGGTGCTCGAGCTCTACCCGGGCAACGTGGTGGCCGCGGAGCTGCTCAAGACCTCGCTGGCCAAGCGGGGCGGCCCTGAGGACCAGGGCACGCGGGACGCGGCGGCCGGCCCGGCCGGCGCCACACCGCTGTGGCCGTTCCTCCTGGCGGCGGGGATCCTCTTCCTGGCCGCGGGCGGCGGGGCGTATCTGCTGTGGCGCCGCCGCGCTCCTGAAGACGTGACAGCACCACCGCAGTCGCTCGCGGCCGGCCCACCGCTCGACGACGGCGCCCACCAGACCGTGGTCGTACGGCGCTCCCAGCCGTTCCACGCGGCCCCGCAGCAGCAGCAGGTGATGACCGCACCGGACCCGGCGATCAAGTACTGCACCTCGTGCGGTATGAAGCTCGGCCCCGCGCATCGTTTCTGCGGCTACTGCGGCCACTCCATCGAGACGTGATGCACGTGAACGAAAGATCGCTCATCGGCCAGGAGGTGGCCGGATATTACATCGAGGACATCGTCGGCAAGGGCGGCATGGCCGTCGTCTACCTGGCGCTCGACCCCCGGCTGAGCCGCCGCGTGGCGCTGAAGATCCTCAACCCGGTGCTCAGCGTCGACGACCGGTTCAGGCAGCGGTTCATCCTGGAGTCCAGGACGGTCGCCAGCATCGAGCACCCCAACATCATCCCGATCTACGAGGCGAACGCCGACGCCGACGGCGTGCTCTACATCGCCATGCGCTACGTCGACGGCCTCGACCTGCGCCGCCTCATCTACGACCGCGGGCCGCTGCCGCTCGGCCCGGCCAACCAGATCTTCGCCCAGGTCGCCGCCGCGCTCGACGCCGCCCACGCGCACGACCTGATCCACCGCGACGTCAAGCCGGCCAACATCCTGCTGGCCGGCGACCACGTCTACCTGACCGACTTCGGCATCACCAAGCACCGCTCGTCGATCTCCGGGCTGACCCAGACCGACCAGTTCATCGGCACACCCCGCTACATGTCGCCCGAGCAGATCAACAAGGAGCACATCGACGGCCGCAGCGACCAGTACGCGCTGGGATGCGTCGTCTACGAGGCGCTGTCGGCGCGGCTGCCGTTCCAGCGTGAGAACGACATCGCGCTGCTCTGGGCCCACCTGGCCGAGCAGCCGACGCCGCTGTCGCAGCTCAGGCCCGAACTGCCGCCGCAGGTCGACGCCGTGATGATGCGCGCGCTGGCCAAGGCGCCCGAGCAGCGCTACGCGACCTGCGCGGAGTTCGTGACCGCGCTGCGCGAGGCGATGAGCGGGCACCAGGGCGAGCCCTCGCAGGGAGGGCTCTCAGGGCCGCAGCTGGTGCCGCGCCCCACACCGGGCTCGGGCCCGCACCCCGTGCTCCGGCCCGGCCGGCACGCCGCCCAGCCGAGCCCGCACCCGGGCCCGCAGTCTGGTTCGCACGCAGACCCCCACTCTGGGCCGCACGCGGAGCCCTACTCCGGTTCGCACGCGGACCCCCGCCCCGGGCCGCCCGTGGATCCCCACGCCGGTTCGCACGCCGAGCCCCACTCAGGTTCGCACTCCGGATCCCCTGCCGGGTCCCGCTCTGGGCCCGCGTTCGCGCAGTCCCCGGGCGGTGTCCAAGGGGTGCCCACGCAGCCCTCCACGCCGAGACGTCCCGGACGTGTCCCGATCGTGGCGGCCACGCTGGTCGCCGCCGCCGCGGCGCTCGCCATGGTCGCGATGATCGTCGTGAACCACCAGAGGGACACCTGGTCCCGTTACAAGACCAGCTCGGCCGCGCCGCTCACGTTCGAGTACCCCGGCGACTGGACCGTGCGCACCCATCAGGACCTGTTCGCGGTGGCCTCGCCGCATGCCACCGAGTTCGAGAAGTTGTTCGTCGCCGGCCCCGGCGCCGACTGGTCGACGGTCTCGGAGATCGTCGCCGACGAGCCCGACAGCGCCTCCGGTCTGTACGTCCAGGTCTCCGACACGCTCGACGCCGGCGGCACCTCCGAGCAGATGAAGGCCAAGATGGACGCCCTGTTGCCCGGCCAGGTCGACGTCGGCAGACCCGTGCCGGACCAGGCCGGCAACAGCCCCGCGACCCGCTTCGACGGCGCGCTGCGCGACCCGGTCACCGGCACCAGGCTCGGCTTCGTCAGCTACGTGATCGACCGCGAGCCGAAGACCATGCTCGTCATGTACTTCTGCGCCAAGGCCACCTGTGACGACGCCACCCAGGCCCGGATCCGGCAGAGCGTCCACGTGTCCTGACGGCCGGCCTGTCTCATCATTCGGGAGGCTTTGGAGAAGCATGCCGGATCTGTGTGTATATTTTGCGCCTGAAAGCGGCAGAAGCGGGAGATCTTTCATGCATGCGTTCCCCCGGGTGTTGTTCGACGAGGCCCACAACGAGTCGTGGACCGTCAGGCGCGAGGTGGCCGAGGCCATCAATCCGGCCCATCCCGACGACAACAGCTACGCCCGTGCGGCCGGGCTGCTGCGGCACCTGGGGCACACGGTCGCGGCGCACACGTCCGGAGTGCTCGGCCCCGAGGTGCTGGCGGACCAGGACGTTCTGGTCATCGCGCACCCGTCGGGAGAGCGGTGGGAGCGGACGACCGGCCAGGGCAGCCCCGTCCTTGCCGCCGCCGAGCTGGACGCCGTCCAGTCCTTCGTCGCGGCGGGCGGCGGCCTCGTGGTGCTGGCCGAGGAGGAGCAGGACAAGTACGGCAACAACCTGAACGAGCTGCTCGCACGGTTCGGGGTGGGCGTCGAGCACACCACCGTGCGCGACCCGAAGCGCGCGCACCGGGACGTCGCCACGTGGGTGCTGGCCGAGCCCGCCACGCCGGGAGGGCTGCTCGCCGGCGTCGGGACCGCCTGCTTCTACCGTTCCGGCGCGCTCACCGTGACGGCCGAGGGCGTGGCGCCGCAGACGGGCGCGACCGTGTTGTTCGCGACCCCGCCGAGTGCCGACCCCGCGGGCGCGCCGCTGGCCCTCACGCTCCGGTACGGTCAGGGCCGCGTCGTCGTGTTCGCCGACTCCGACCTGTTCGGCGACGACTCCATCGACGACTACGACCATCGCACGCTCTGGGGGAACGTCGTCACCTGGGCCGCTCGCGTCCCGGCGCCCGGTGCGGACGACTCGGCGCGTGAGGAGGCTCGTGACGGAAGGGCGGCGGTGTTCGGCAGGCTCAAGCAGGCCGTCGAGGATCTCAGGCCGCTGCAGGTCAAGGACGGCTCGGTGCCGGAGGAGTCGAAGGCCAGGGCCGGTGAGCTGGTCGAGGCGATCGCCGGGCACTTGGGCGAAATTTCGCCATATTTCCCCCATGACGCCGCCTACCTCCAGGCCGTACAGGCCGACCTGGCCAAGTGGGCCGAGCAGGGCCTCGGCGTGCCCGACTTCCTCGACTCACTCGACCTGTTCCACCCCGACACCCAGCGCGAGGACGGTCTGGAACACGTCGTGGTCTTCCCCATGTACACCCAGAACGGCAACCCGAACCGCAACCTCGAAGCCATCTGGATCCGTACGATCTGGCCCGGCTGGCTGGCCGCCCTGGAGGCGGACGGCTACGACAACCCGATGTTCGTGCCGATCGCGTTCGAGGACTTCACCTCCGGCTACGACACCCACTCCGCCGTGTTGTTCCCCGAGACGGTCGCGGTGCGGACGGCGCCCGAGCGGTTCACCTGGGGCGGCATCTTCGCCGACCGGGAGGCCGCCAGGTTCCGGCGGGTGTCCAGGGCCGCCACCGAGACGCTCGGGCTGGACCTGCCGCCCGACGCCGCCCGGCTGCTGGAGTCGCAGCGGCTCGCGCAGGACACGTTCGTGTTGTGGGACCTGGTGCACGACCGCACCCACAGCCACGGCGACCTGCCGTTCGACCCGTTCATGATCAAGCAGCGGATGCCGTACTGGCTGTACTCGCTGGAGGAGCTGCGCTGCGACCTGACCGCGTTCGGGGAGGCGGTGAAGCTGGAGGCGCGGGGAGTTCCGTACGCCCGGTACGTGCAGCTCGCGATCCTGTTCGACCGGCTGTTCAGGTTCCCGATCACGGGGGAGCGGGTGCGGAACTACGACGGGCTCGGCGGGCAGCTGCTGTTCGCCTACCTGCACCGCAACGACATCGTGCGGTGGACGGACAACCGGCTCACCATCGACTGGGAGCGGGTGGCCGACGGCGTGGCCGACCTGCGGGGCGAGGTCGAGAAGCTGTACCGCGACAGCATCGACAGGTCCAAGCTGGCGCACTGGCTGGCGGCGTACGAGCTGGTGAGCGCGTACGTGCCGCCGCACCCGGCCTCGACCTGGGCCCAGGGGATCCAGGCGTTGCCCGAGGAGCAGAAGGCCAAGGTGGACGCGGTGCTGCCGGACGAGTTCCCCCTGAGCATGTTCTACGAGGCGCTGCGCCGTAAGCTGGCCGACGTGGTCGAATCGACTAAGGGACTCCGAGCATGATCATTTTGGTGACCGGGGCCGGAGGGCCCACTGGTGAGGCCGTGACCGGATATTTCCGTAAAAATGGGCACACCGTGATCGGCGTTGACAAGCAGGACGTCGACCTGCTCGACCGCGCCGCCGTACACGACCTGGCCGGCCGGATCGACCGCGAGCACGGGCGCGTGGACGGCGTGGTGCACCTGGTCGGCGGGTGGCGCGGGGGCGGCTCGTTCGCCGGCACCGATCTCGGCGACTGGGACGTGCTGCACGACCTGCTGATCCGCACGCTGCAGCACGTGTCGCTGGCCTTCGAGCCGCTGCTGCGCCGCAGCGGCAACGGCCGCTTCGTGATCGTCTCGGCCAAGGCGGCCCAGAACCCGGAGGCGGGCGGCGCCGCCTACGCGGCGGCCAAGGCCGCGGCGGAGGCATGGACGCTCTCCCTGGCCGACGCGCTCCGCGGCACCTCGAGCGCGGCCACCATCCTGGTGGTCAAGGCCCTGGTGAACGACGCCATGCGCGCGGCCAAGCCGGACGCGGCGTTCGCCGGCTTCACCGACGTCAACGACCTGGCCGCAGCGGTCGGCGGCCTCTACGACCGGCCCGCGGCGCAGATCAACGGCACGCGATGGGACCTGACTTCTTGATTCCCCGGCACGACCCCCAGCTCATCTCGTTCGCCAGCGACAACTACGCCGGCGTGCACCCCGAGATCCTCGAAGCCGTCGCGGCGGCCAACGGCGGACACCAGATCTCCTACGGCGACGACGTCTACACCGCGGCCCTTCAGGACACCTTCCGGCGGCACTTCGGCGAGCGCGCGCAGGCCTGGCCGGTGTTCAACGGCACGGCCGCGAACGTCGTCTCCCTGCGCGCCATGACCGCCCACTGGGAGGCGGTCATCTGCGCCGAGAGCGCCCACATCAACACCGACGAGGGCGGGGCGCCCGAGGTCGCCGGCGGCATCAAGCTGCTGACCGTCCCCACACCCGACGGCAAGCTCACCCCCGAGCTGATCGACCGGCAGGCGTGGGGGTTCGGCGACGTGCACCGTGCCCAGCCACGCGTCGTGTCCCTGTCCAACACCACGGAGCTCGGCACCCTCTACACCCCCGACGAGATCGCCGCCGTCTGCGCCCACGCCCACGACCTCGGCCTGCTCGTCCACCTCGACGGCTCCCGCCTCACCAACGCCGCCGCCGCCCTCGACGTACCGATGCGGGCCCTCACCACGGACGCCGGGGTCGACGTGCTGTCGTTCGGCGGGACCAAGATCGGCCTCCTGTACGGTGAGGCGGTCGTCGTGCTCAATCCCGACGCGGCGCGGGGCGTCGACTACATCCGCAAGACCTTCATGCAGCTGTCGTCGAAGATGCGGTTCGTGTCGGCACAGTTCGAGACGCTGCTGGGCGGCGACCTGTGGTTGCGCAACGCCCGCCAGGCCAACGCCATGGGCCGACGGCTCGCCGAGGCCGTGCGCCCGATCCCTGGAGTGCGCCTGCCGCGCCCAGTCGAGGCCAACGCCGTGTTCGCCATCCTGCCCAAGGACGTCGTCGTGCGGCTGCAGAAGCGGTTCCGTTTCTACATGTGGAACGAGGCCGTGAGCGAGGTGCGCTGGATGTGCGCGTTCGACACGACAGAGGCGGACGTGGACGCCTTCGCCGCCGCCGTCGCCGAGGAGATGGCCACCGCCTCCTCCTGACCTGCGCTCAACCCCGGCACCACCCGCACCGTTCCGCGTGGGTCCCGGTCCCTGCGGGTCGGTCCGCGCGGATCCGGGAACGGCCCGGTTCGGGTGCGTGCCGGGAGGGTGTTCACGTGGTGGGTCAGGGGCGCAGGGCGAGGCGGGCGGCCTGCCAGCCGCCCATGCCGTGGGCGCCCGGCCCCGGCGGCGTCGACGAGGAGCAGAGGAACACCCCGGGCAGCGGTGTACGCCAGGGCGCGGGCGACCAGACCGGGCGCCTGACGAACTGCCCGAGGCTGGGCAGGCCGCCGCTGATGTCGCCCCCGGCCAGGTTGGGGTTGGCCGCCTCCAGAGCCGCGGGCCCCATGGCGTGGCGGGCGAGGACGCGGTCGCGGAAGCCCGGGGCGTACCGTTCGATCTGGCTCTCGACGGCGTCCGTCATGTCGGCGGCCGAGCCGTTGGGGACGTGGCAGTAGGCCCACAGCGTGTGCCCGCCCCGCGACGGGTCGGCCGCGTACGGCTGGACGAGCAGCACGTACGGCCGCGGCGAGTGCCGCCCGGCGGCCGTCTCCGCCTCGCTGAGGGCGATCTCCTCCAGCGTCCCGCCCAGGTGCACCGTGCCCGCGCCCGCCACCGCGGGATCCCGCCACGGCACGGGCCCGTCCAGCGCCCAGTCCAGCTTGAACACCCCGGGCCCCTGACGGAAGCGGCGCAGGCGCCGCAGGTAGCCGCCGGGGAGGTCGGTCATCGCCATGAGCTGCCGGGGTGTCACGTCGAGCACGATCGTGGGCGCGTCCAGCTCCGCGAGCCGGTGCACGCGGTGGCCGGTGACGGCCTCCCCGCCGAGGGAGCGCAGCTCGGCCACGAGGGCGTCGGCGAGGACCTGCGACCCGCCCCGCACGAGTGGCCAGCCCACCAGGTGGGCCAGGGACGCCAGCAGCAGGCCGTAGCCGGCGGTGATGGGCGAGCGCAGGTCGAGCATGGAGTGGGCGGCCATGCCGGCGATCGCCGCCCGCCCTTCCATGGTGCTGAACGCGCGCCGGGCGAAGGTCGTGGCGGGCAGCGCCGCCATCGTCCCGAACCTGGCCGCCCGTACGAACGCCGACGGTGGGACCTTCCACGGCCCGAGCGGTTTGAGCAGCAGCTCTACCAGGGGAAGCCCGGCCCTGGCGGCCGCCCCCACGGTCGCCAGCCACGCGCCCGCGTCGCGCCCGAGCCCTTCGGCGGTGCGGCGGGCGTCGCGGTGCACGAGCACGGCGGGACGGTCGTCGAACGGGTGGGCGGCGGCGACCGGCGGATGGGCGAACTCGACGCCCTGGAGCCGGAGCTCGCGGAAGGCGGGGGAGGCCAGCGTCATGGCCATCACCGTCGCGCCGAGGTCGTGCACCCGGCCGGGGAGCGTCAGCTCGCCGGACCGCAGCCCGCCGCCGAACTGGTCGGCGGCTTCGAGCAACAACACCCCGCGCCCGGCGCGGGCCAGCAGGACGGCGGCGACGAGCCCGTTGGGCCCGGACCCCACGACGACGGCGTCAGGGCTCATGGCCCTATCGGGGGGTCAGGATCGACGGGTAGGGCCGCGCGCCCCGCTTCTCGAGCAGATCCGTCATGAGCTTGATCTCACCGGACTGGCTGGCGACGATCTTCTGTGCCATGTTGACCACCTCGGAACGCGTGGAGAGCTTGAGCAGGCCCTCGGCCATCTCCACGCCGCCCTCGTGGTGGCGGATCATCAGCTGCAGGAAGAGCACCTCGGCGTCCTTGCCCTGCGCCTGCTTGAGCTTGGTCAGCTCCTCTGGGCTCGCCATGCCCGGCATGACTCCAGGGGTGGCCCCGGGAGCGGCCTCGCCGTGTCCGTGCCCGCGCATCCAGGCCATCACGGGCTGGTCGGTCGCCTGGGTGAGCTCCCACTGCTGCAGCCAGCCCAGGAACATGCCGCGCTGGTTGGCCTGGGTGTTGATCATGTCGAAGGCCAGGCTGTCGATCTCTGCGGCGGGGTCTTTGTCCCTGATCTTGAACGCCATGTCGACGGCCTGCGCGTGATGGGTGGCCATGTCACGGGCGAAACCGGCCTCGGGCGAGGTGTCGCCGGGTGCGCCGCCGCGGCCGAACAGCAGGAACGCCGCCACGGCCAGCACCAGCACGCCGCCGACGGCGAGAAACGATTTCCGCGCGGGTATTTCCATGGTCAGTACAGCGTACCCACCTGGGGGAGCGGCCGTGATCGGACCCTTATGTAGGTCTTATTACCCGCATACGCCCGGAGGGCATAGGGTGACCGGAGTTTGGTACGCCGATGGAGGAACGATGGCCAAGGAGAAGGCGCAGGCGAGGCGCGAGCATCTGGAGAGGATGCGGGCCGAGCAGCGGCGTAAACAGCGTCGCTCAGCGCTGCTCATGTGGGGCACCGGCGGTCTCATCGTCGTGGTGCTCGTCGGCGTGGTGGGCTTCTACCTCGTCAACCAGGCTCGTGAGACCTCTCTCGACGCGGTGACCAGCGCGAAGTACGAAGGTGGCCAGCACGTGTGGACCAAGGTCTCCTACAAGGAGACGCCTCCCGTGGGCGGCCAGCACCACAACAACTGGCAGCAGTGCGCGATCTACGAAAAGCCGATCCACAGCGAGCACGCCGTGCACTCGCTGGAACACGGCGCGATCTGGATCACCTACCGGCCCGACCTGCCCAAGGCGCAGCTCGACGCGTTGACGGAGGTCGCCTCCTCCACGGGGCAGCAGGACTACATGCTGATGAGCCCGTTCCCCAACCTGCCGTCGCCGATCGTCGTCTCGTCTTGGGGTAACCAGCTGAAGCTGGCCGACGCCAACGACCCGAAGCTCGGGGCGTTCATCAAGCGATACCAGAACGGGCCCGACACCCCCGAGCTCGGCGCCACCTGTGGCGGCGACGCCGCCATCACCACCACGGCCGACCAGGCGCCCCTGCCTCCCGAGCCCACGGGCCAGCAGCAGGCGCCGATGGAGACCACCTCCCCGGCGCCCAGCGAGTCCCAGCAGTAAGAGGGCTCAGGGCAGCACGTCCTCCGGCGGTGTCCACTCCATCGCGTGCGCTTCGGCCACCGGCCGGCTGGTCAGCCGGCCCTCGTGGGTGCTCAGGCCGAGCGCCAGCGCCGGATCCTCGCGCATGGCCCGCGCCCAGCCCAGTTCGGCGACGGCCAGCGCGTACGGGAGAGTGACGTTCGTGAGAGCGAACGTCGAGGTGTGCGGCACCGCGCCCGGCATGTTGGCCACGCAGTAGAAGATCGAGTCGTGCACCCGATAGGTGGGCTGCTCGTGCGTGGTCGGGCGGGAGCCGGCGAAGCAGCCGCCCTGGTCGATCGAGATGTCCACCAGCACCGAGCCCGGCTTCATCCGGCTGACCAGGTCGTCGCTCACCAGCGTCGGCGCCTTCGCGCCGGGCACCAGCACGGCGCCGATGACGAGGTCCGCCTCCAGCACCGCGCGCTCGACCTCCAGCGTGTTGGAGGCGATCGTCTGGCAGTGGCCCTGATAGATCAGGTCGGCCTGGCGCAGCTTGTCGATGTTCTTGTCCAGCAGCATCACCTCGGCCTGCATGCCGAGGGCGATGGCGGCGGCGTTCATGCCGGACACTCCGGCGCCGAGCACCACGACGTGCGCCGCCCGCACGCCGGAGACGCCGCCCATGAGCACGCCCCTGCCGCCCTCCGAGCGCATCAGGTGGTAGGCGCCGACCTGCGGCGCCAGCCGGCCGGCGACCTCTGACATGGGCGCGAGCAGCGGCAGCGCGCCGCCGGGCGTCTGCACGGTCTCGTAGGCGACCGCGGTGCAGCCCGAGTCGAGCAGGGCCCGCGTGCACGCCTTGCTCGCTGCCAGATGCAGGTACGTGAACAGCACCTGGCCCTTGCGCAGGCGGTGGTACTCCTCCGGCATCGGCTCCTTGACCTTCATGACCAGGTCGGCCGCGGACCAGAGCTCGTCGGCCTCGGGGACCAGCACGGCGCCCGCCGTGGCGAAGTCGGCGTCGGGGATGGACGAGCCGGCGCCCGCGTCGCGCTCGACGTAGACCTGGTGGCCGTGACGCACGAGCTCGTGGACCCCGGCAGGGGTCAGGGCCACTCGATATTCGCTGTTCTTGACCTCTCGGGGTACGCCGACCTTCATGAGACAACTCTTTTCGCCAGTATGGTGATTTACCCCCAGTCTTCCTTCTATAGCGATGAGAAGTGAGGATTGTTCGGCTGATTACCTGCGTGCCGCTCGTCCTCGATAAGCTCACCCGCATCCCGAACATCAGGATGAGGTCGCCATCGATGGACAAACCCGAAGAGCCGCCACCCGCGGACCCGGGAGAGCCGCAGGCCAGCAGGCTCACCACCATCGTGCTGATCGTCTCGCTCGTCCTCGTCGTGCTCGTGGCAGGTGTGCTCGGCACGGTCGCGGTCCTGATGACCCGCAGCCCCGACACCCCGCTGTTAGGGGGCTCGCCGCCCCAGCGGCTGTCCGTGCCGATCCACTTCGCCCCCGTCAGGGAGACCAAGCCCGCGCCCTGCCCCGGCGACCCCGCCGTGCTCGACGCCGAGCAGACCACCTGCTACCTCCTTGAGGACGGCGTCACGGTCGGCGCCGTGCAGAAGGTCGAGCCGGTGCGCGAGAGAGACGGCCAGTATTCCGTGCGCATCGCGATCGCGGCGGCGTTCAAGGAGCGGCTGGTTCAGCTCATCGACGAGCAGGTGCCCGAGCAGCGGCAGGTCGCCGTCGTGCTGGCCCCGGAGAAGCCCGAGGTGCCGAAGACCGTGCTGGCCGCGCCCATCGTCACGCAGCACATGGACGGCGACAGCATGAGCATCGCGGGATACACGAAGGAGGAGGCCGACGCGCTGGTGGCGCGCCTGCTGGGCGGCACGCCGAGCGCGTCCCCCACCGCCTCGCCGACCGGCCCCGCCTCCAGCGATCCCGCGCCCACCGGCCCCGCCTCCACGGGTCCCGCCTCCACGGGCGTCCCGTCCCAGCCCTCCACCGGCGCTCCCCAGACGACGCAGAGCAGCGGCCCCGGCACGACGCAGACGGGCGCCGCACGCGCCACCGACCGCCGCTACGGGAGCTGCAAGGAGGCCGTGGCCGCCGGCGACGGGCCCTACTACCAGGGCACGCACGCCGAGTACGCCTGGTACACCGACGTCGACCGCAACGGCGTGGCCTGCAACAGCGCCGACATGCGTTAGCCGAACAGCCGCTCGAGCCCGTCGATGGCGAAGTAGGCGAGGAAGACCAGCGAGACGATCCAGAGCAGCCACGGGATCTCCGAGAAGCGGCCCCTGGCCGCCTTGATGAGGGTGTAGACGATCACTCCGGCGCCCACGCCGTTCGTGATCGAATAGGTGAACGGCATCAGCGCGATCGTCAGGAACGCCGGCACGGCGAGGTCCAGGTCGTCCCAGGGCACGTTCCTGCTCTGCATCATCATCAGCGCCCCGACCAGCACCAGCGCGGGCGCGGCCGCCGCGGCGGGCACCACCGTGGCCAGCGGCGTGAACAGCAGCGTCACCCCCAGCATCGCCCCGGTCACCACGCTGGCCAGGCCGGTCCTCGCGCCTTCGCCGACGCCGGCGGCCGACTCCACGAAGACGGTGTTCGCCGAGCAGCTCACCGCGCCGCCCACCATGCCGGCCACGCCGTCCACGGTCAGGATCCGGCCCAGCCGGGGCACCTGCCCGCGCTCGTCGATCAGCCCCGCCTCGTCGCTGACGCCGATGATCGTGCCCATGGCGTCGAAGAAGCCGGACAACACCAGCGTGAACAGCACCACGGTCGCCGTCAGCGCCCCTGCCCTGGCGAAGCCGCCGAACAGGTCGAACGCGCCGACGAGCCCGAAGTCCGGTGCCGAGACCAGCGACTCGGGCACGCGCGGTGCGACCACGCCCCACGCCTGCGAGGGGATGGTGGCCAGCGAGTTCACCAGGATGGCCAGGACGGCGGTGACGGCGATGCTGATGAGGATCGCGGCCGGGGTCCCGCGGACGTACAGGACGATCATCAGGAGCAGGCCGAAGCAGAACACCGTGACCGGCCAGCCCGCGAGGTGCCCGGTGGCGCCGAGCTGCACGGGCGTGCCCGTGCCGCGCGCCACGAACCCGGCGTCCACCAGGCCGATCAGCGCGATGAACAGCCCGATCCCCACACTGATGGCGTGCTTGAGCGCGAGCGGGATCGCGTTCATGATCAACGTGCGCAGGCCGGTCACGGCCAGCACGATGATCACGAAGCCTTCCAGGACGACCAGGCCCATGGCCTGGCCCCACGTCATGTGCGGCGCGGCCTGGTAGGCGACGACCGCGTTCAGCCCGAGCCCGGCGGCCACGCCGAAGGGGGCGTTGCCGACGACGGCCATCAGCAGCGTGGAGACGGCCGCCGCGAGGGCGGTGGAGGTGGTCAGCTCGGCGATGGAGAGCCGCGCGCCGGTGACGTCCCTGGCGCCGGCCAGGATGAGCGGGTTGAGCAGGATGATGTAGGCCATGGCCATGAACGTGGTGAGCCCGCCACGCACCTCACGGCCGACGGTGGTCCCCCGCCCGGTGAGCTCGAAGAGCCTGTCGAGCACGCCATCCCCCTCAATGATCAGGGGGAATGCCCGGGAATTACCCGGCGGGGGACGAGATCACGCCTTTTCGTGCCGCCCTTGGCCCACGAGGCCGACGAACTCGTCGAGCCCGATCGTCCCGTCGCCGTCGTTGTCGGCGGACTTGATGAACGCCTCGACCTCGCTCTCGGACGCGCCCTGCCCGCCCAGCGCCTGGTTGGCCTGGCGGATCTCGGCGGCGGTCAGCAGGCCGTCGCCGTCGGCGTCGAAACGCCGGAACTCCGCCTCGGCCGCCTCACGTGCGCTTGCCATCAGAAACCCCCAGTGTTGACCGTCTCTTGAGACAACGCGATATCTTCCGGCCTAATCGGAACGCGAGTCAACCGGAGCCCGGTCGCCGCGCGCACCGCCGCCGCGATGGCCGGGGTGGAGGAGAGGGTCGAAGGCTCGCCCGCGCCGCGCAATCCGTATGGCGCCGCAGGGTCAGGATTTTCCAGGATTCTCGTCTGCATGGGCGGCATGTCGAGGATGGTGGGGATGAGGTAGTCGGTGAACGACGGGTTCAGCACGAGGCCGTCGCGGACCTGGATCTCCTCCATCAGCGCCAGCCCCAGCCCCTGCGCGGACCCGCCGTGGATCTGGCCCTCCAGCGCCTGCGGGTTCAGCACGCGCCCCACGTCCTGTACGGCCGCCAGCTCGACCACCTTGACCAGGCCCAGCTCCACGTCCACGTCCACGACCGCCCGGTGCACGCAGAGCGCGAGCTGCGTGTGCGAGTCGCCCTGCCCCGTGACCGGGTCCATCGGGTACGTGGGGCGGTGCCGGTATTCACGCGTCTCCTCGATCGGCCCGAACCTCTCCAGCGCCTCCCGGGCCGGCAGGCCGTCGAACCGTTTCCGCACGGCCTCGCAGGCGGCCCGCACCGCGCCCCCGGTGACGTACGACTGACGGGAGGCCGACGACGAGCCGGCCGAGCCGACCGCGGTGTCGGCGGTGGCCACGGTGACGTTCGCGATGCCGAGCTCGGTGCGGGCGATCTGCGCCTGGAGCGTCACCAGGCCCTGGCCCACCTCGGCCGCCGCCGTGTGCACGGTGACGTGCGGCTCGCCGCCGACCAGCTCGGCACGCACGCGGGCCGTGGAATAGTCGTCGAAGCCCTCGGAATAGCAGATGTTCTTGATCCCGACGCCGTAGCCGACGCCCCGGCGCACCGACTCGCCGTGGGTCGTCTGCGAGACGCCGCCCGGCAACGCCAGCTGCTCCGTGGCGGGCGGTCCCTCCGGCAGCGGCATCGACTCCAGGTCGCGCAGCATCGCGGCCAGCGGGGCCGGAGCGTCGATCAGCTGGCCGGTGATGAGGCGCGAACCCTGCGAGACGGCGTTGCGGACGCGGATCTCGACCGGCGACAGGGCGCACGCCTCGGCCAGGCGGTCCATCTGCGACTCGTACGCGTAGCACGCCTGCACCGCGCCGAAACCGCGCATCGCACCGCACGGCGGGTTGTTCGTGTAGACGCCGATGGCGTCCACGCGCACGTTCGGCACCTCGTACGGCCCCACGCCCAGCGAGGCGGCGTTGCCCACGACCGCGGGTGAGGACGAACAGTAGGCGCCGCCGTCCAGCAGGATGTCGGCCTTGACGTAGACGAGCCGGCCGTCGCGGGTGGCGCCGTGCTCATAGCGCATCAGGGCCGGATGGCGGTGCACGTGGCCGAAGAACGACTCCTCGCGGCCGTAGACGATCTTCACGGGGCGGTTCAGCCGCAGGGCCAGCATGCAGGCGTGCACCTGCATGGACAGGTCCTCCCGCGCGCCGAACGCGCCGCCGACGCCCGACAGCGTCAGGCGTACCTTGTCCTGGGGCAGGCCGAGGCAGGGGGCGAGCTGGTCGCGGTCCACGTGCAGCCACTGGGTGGCGATGTAGAGGTCGACGCCGCCGTCCTCGGCGGGCACCGCCAGCCCCGACTCCGGGCCGAGGAAGGCCTGGTCCTGCATGCCGACCTCGTACTCGCCGGTGACGACGACCTCCGCCTCGAACGTGTCGCCCCGGCGTACCGGCTGGTGGCGGACGACGTCCCTGGCCTGGCGAGGGTCGGTGACGGCGGCGCGGACCTCGTAGTCCACCACGATCGCTGCGGCCGCCCTGCGGGCCGTCTCCGGATGGTCTGCGGCCACCAGTGCCACCGGCTCGCCCTGGTAGCGGACCTGGTCGATGGCCAGCACCGGCTGGTCGCTGCGGTCCAGCCCGAAGAACTTGACGCCCGGCACGTCCTCGTGCGTCAGCACCGCCAGCACCCCGCCGATCGTCAGTGCCGGGCCCACGTCGATCGAGCGGATCCACGCCGACGGGTGCGGGCTGCGCAGCGTGACGCCCCACACCATGCCGTCCAGCCACAGGTCGGAGGCGTAGGCGAACTCGCCGGTCACCTTCAGCACGGCGTCCGGCCGCCGCGCGCTCTCACCGACGCCCTGTCCTGCGGTGGTGGTGCTCGCCGTCTCCGTCATCTTCCGAGTAGAGCACCGCCGCCGGTTTCGTCCTATGCGCCCGGCGTCAAATCCGGGTCAGCGGTTGTCCGCACCTCCTTGTATATTCCTCCAAATGCGGATCTCTGACCTGCTGGCCATCGAGGAGCTGCGCCTCACGCTGCTCGCCGGCGACCCCGCCCGCGAGTTCAGCACCGTGCACATCACCGACCTGCCCGAGCCTGGGCGCTACCTGGGCGGCGGCGAGCTGGTCCTGTCCGGGCTCATGTGGTGGCACGAGCCCGGGGACTCGGCGCGCTTCGTGGCCGCGCTGGCCGAGGCCGGGGTCGCCGCGCTCGGGGCCGGTCAGGCCTGGCTCGGCCACGTGCCCGGCGACCTGGTGACCGCCTGCCGGGCCGCCGGTCTGCCCCTGATCGAGGTGCCGACCGAGGTGTCGTTCCGCACGCTGGCCGAGCTGGTCGTGCCCCGCCTGTCCGGCGACGTCCGCGAGGCGCTCGGCAGCCACCGCAGGCTCGTCGCGGCCATGGCCGAGGGCGCCGACCTGCCCGAGTTGTTCCGGCTGACCGCCGCCGAGCTGGGCGTCACCGGCGCCGTCGTGTCCGCGTCAGGCGAGGTGATCGTCGGCGCGGCCGACGACCCGGAACGCCTCGCGACGGCGTACCTGACCGCGCCGCGGCTGCCCGCGCTCGCCGGCGACACCACGATCTTCGCGGTCGGGCGCGGCCACCGGGCCGCGGGCTGGGCGCTGGCCTGCGACGGCGACCTGCTCGGCCGGGCCGACGTCGGCTACGAGCTGGCCGCCTGCGTGGCACTCGAACGCAGCCGCATGGAGGAGGGGCGCAGGGTCGAGCGCCGATTGATCGAGCAGCTCGTCGCCGCCGCACTGGCCGAGGCCGACCTGCCCGAGCTGAACGCCCGGCTGCGGACGTGCGGCATCGACGCGGCGGAGCCGTACACGATCGTGAACGCCACCGTGTCCGGCCAGGGCGCCGCCCTCGGCCCTGCCGCGCTCGGCGGCCAGGTCGTCGAGGAGCTGCTCGGCCGCGAGGCGGTCGCGGCGGTGGTCCCGGGAATGGGCCCAGCGGTGGACCCGGCGGTGGACCCGGGAATGGGCGGGGACGGCGCGGTCGCCGTGGTGCCCCTGCGCGGGCGCACCGCCTCCGAGGTCGCCGGCCGGCTGCGCGCCGGGGCGCGGGTGTTGTCCACCCAGCAGGGCACGCGCGTCTGCGTCGGGCTGAGCGGCGCCCTGACCGGCGCCGCCGCCGTCAAGGGCGGGGTCGAGGAGGCGGGGCACGCCAGACGCCTGGCCGAGGCCCGCGCCGGCGGCGTGGTGACCAGCGACGAGATCTACACGCACGCGCTGCTGCTGGCCACCGTGCCGGTGGACGTGCGCCGCTCGTTCACCGCCCGGCTGCTGGCGCCGCTGCTCGACTACGACCGCACGCACCAGTCGGAGCTGGTGCGCACCCTGCGCGTCTACCTCGACTGCGCCGGCTCGTGGAACGCCTGCGCCGAGCGGCTGCACGTGCACGTCAACACCGTCCGCTACCGCGTCCGCAGGATCGAGGAGCTGACCGGCAGGGACCTGTCGGCGATGGCGGACCGGGTCGACTTCTTCCTCGCGCTCAGGGACACGGGACCGCCCAGATAGCGGATCAGACCTGGTGCAGCGCCTCGTGCACGGCCGCCTGCTCCTCCGCGAGCCGCCGCTCCCAGCGGGGGTTGCCGAGTGCGCCGCCGAAGCCGGCGGCCTCGGTCACGCAGGCGAGCGCCCGGTCCGGCCGCCCCATGACCCGGTGCGTGTACGACAGCCCGACCAGGCAGCGCAGTTTCCCGATCCGGTAGCCGACCAGCGTCATGAGGTCGGAGGCCCGTACGAGGTGCTCCAGCGCCTCCTCCGGCCGGCCCATGGCGAGGTGGGTCTCGCCGAGCCCCATGCGGATCTGGGCCTCGTGGGTGAGGTCGCCCACCTCCTGGGCGTCCGCCAGCGCCGCGTAGAGGGGCTCGCACGCCTTCTCCGGACGCCCAGCGCCGCTGTGGGCGTTGCCCGTCATCAGCAGCGCGTAGCGGACGCCCACCCGCGAGCCGATGCTCCTGGCGAGGGCGAGCTGGCGTTCGGCCCACGGGAGCGCCTCCTCGAAGCGCTCGCCCGAGATGTGCACGACGGCGAGGTTGCCCATCGCGCGCTGCTCGCCGAAGGCGTCGCCGAGCCGCCTGGCGATCGTCAGCGAGGCCCGCAGATGGGCGACGGCCTCGTCGGTGCGCCCCGTCACGCGCAGGGCGTTGGCGACGTGGTCGTGTGCGAGCTGCGCGCTCGCCTCGTCGCCGAGCCGCTCGCTGACCCGCAGGGCCTGCGCGTTCAGCGCGAGCATCGTCGTCATGTCGTAGGCCCGCTGCTGGTGCCAGGCGAGGCCGAACGCGAGGTTGATCCCCAGCCCGGCGATCGTGTCGTCGGGGAAGCTCATGGCCTGGGCGGCCGCGGCGACCAGGATGGGCTCCTCCTCGCAGAGCCACGCCTGGGCCTCCTCGCAGCCGGAGACCTGATGGGGAACCGCGTCCACGGGGGCGGCGGTCTGCACGCGGTGCGGGTCGATGACGCTGCTCGCCAGCCGGGCCGAGGCAGCGTAGTAGGAGAACACGCGGACGAGCGCGTCCCTGGCGCCGTCCGGCCGCAGCTCGCCCGCGAAGAGGCGGACGAGGTCGTGCAGCTGGTAGCGGCCGTGGCCGGCGCGGTCGAGCAGGTGGGCGTCGACCAGGCGTTCCAGCCCCGGCTCCGCCTCGGCGGGCGGCACGCCGAGCAGCGCGCCCGCCACCTCAGCGGTCGCCTCGGGCACGTGCAGCAGGCCGAGCAGCGCGAGGATGCGTGCGGCCTGCCGGTCGACGGCCCGGAGACCGCGCTCGAGCGCGGTGTGGCTGGCCGCGAGGCTGGAACGCACCGCCAGGTCGCCCACGGCGAGCTCGTGCAGGCGCCGCCGCTCGTCGCTCAGCCGGGCGGCCAGTGTCGCCACGGTCCAGTCGGTACGGCCGGCCAGGCGCGCGCCCGCGATCTTCAGAGCCAGCGGCAGGCCGTCGCACAACCGCACCAGGCTCGCCGTCTGCCCCGCGTCCGCCGCCACCCGGCCCGCGCCGGCGAGCCCGGCCAGCATCGTGGCCGAGTCCGCGTGGGACATGCGGTCCAGCTCCAGCTGGAAGTAGTCGTCGCCCCACGTCATGGTCTCGCGGCTGGTCACCAGGAGCGAGGTGCCGAACGGCGTGGCCAGCAGCGGCCGGATCTGCGCCAGGTCCGCTGCGTCGTCGAGCAGCGCCAGCACCCGCCGGCCGTGCAGGCGGCTGCGCCACACGGCGGCCGCCTCGTCGAGGTCGGAGGGCACGGCGTGGGGCGGCACGCCGAGCGCGCGCAGGAACCGCCCGAGGACCTCCAGCGCGGTGAGCGCGGGCAGCTCGGGCGTGGCGGCCCGGCAGTTGACGTAGAGCTGGCCGTCGGGGAACCGCTCTTCCACCAGGTGGGCGACCTGCACCGCCAGTGCCGACTTGCCGACGCCGGGCGGTCCCGTGATGATCACCAGGGGACCGGGCGGCGCGTCGTCCCCGGGTGCCAGCCGCTCCTTCAGCTGGGCGGTCTCATCCGCCCTGCCCACGAACACCGCCAGCCGCCGCGGCAGCTGGTGCGGCGCCGGCGGCGAGAGCGGGGCCGCGTCGGCGCGCAGCACCATCTCGTGGCACCTGCGCAGCCCCTCGCCGGGGGACAGGCCCAGCTCCTCGGCGAGGACGACCCGGCCCTCCTCGAAGGTCTCCAGCGCCTCCGCCTGGCGCCCGGAGCGGAACAGCGCCGTCATGAGCAGCTCGCGCGCCCGCTCGCGCAGGGGGTGCTGGCGGGTCAGGTCGCGCAGCGCCTCGATGATCTCCGCGTGCCGGTCGAGGCGCAGCAGGCTCTCCGCGCGCTGCTCGAGCGCCGACAGCCTGAGCTGCTCCAGGCGGTCGCGTTCCTGCTCAACGAACGGGCCCGAAAGGCCGCTCAGCGCGATGCCGCGCCACATCCGCAGGGCCTGGTCGAGCGCGCGCACGGCCTGCCGGTCGTCGCCGCGCCGCTGCGCCCGGTGCGCCTCGGCGACGCGCTCGCCGAACAGCACCGCGTCCACCTGACCGGGCCGCAGGTGAAGGACGTATCCGGCGGACGTGCCCGCCAGCAGCCGCGACGGCTCGCGGCGGCCGCGCGAGGGCTCGAAAGCGCGGCGTAAGCCGGAGATGTAGGTGTAGACGCTCTGCTCGGCGTTGCGCGGGGCGTCGTCGCCCCAGATGCCGGAGACGAGCCGGTGCATCGGGACGGGCCTGGCGGGGACGGAGGCGAGCAGTGCGAGGGCGACCTGTTGCCGGGCAGGGCCGAGGTCGAAGGGCTCGGCCTCCCGCTCACCGGTGACCGCGCCGAGCAGGCGGATGTAGATCTCTTCGCTCACGCGACCTCCCCGCTCCTGAATCACCCCAAGGCAGCGTCGTCGAAGCGATCACTGTAGATCAAATGTAGACGGCGCCGGGTAAACTTCTGGATCAAGGCCGGGCTGGAGGGCCACTTCGGAGCGGGGTTCGAGGGGCACACATGACGAGGGCGTGCCTCATCGTCCCGGGGAGTGCCAGGAGCGAGGTGCGGTGTCGCGCCCCTGACGCCGGGAGTGTGCCCCTCCGGCCGAATGGCCTCAGCAGCAGTCGCTGGAATCCTGATTGGCGCCGACGGGGGACATTTCAGCACTAGCGGCCGTAACATTGCCCGCAAAGGTCGCAGCGACCATCATCGCGGTGACCAGTGCCGACAGGGCAATACGCATACGCATGGGGGTTCTCCCTCGCCTATGTGGGGGTTGCTCGGACTATATCTTCTCAGGGAGCGACGACTGTGACCACATCTGACCTGGTCGGACTCCGCATCAAGACAGTTCGGCGACAACGCGGCCTGTCACAGGCACAGCTGGCGCATCCCGAGTTGTCGGACAGCTACGTCTCGTTGATCGAGAGTGGCAAGCGTACCCCGACTCCTGCCGTTCTGGAGCTATTGGCCCAGAAACTGGACTGTTCGTTGTCTTATCTGATCAACGGTGTGACCGCCGAGCAGATGGAGGACATCGAGCTGGCCCTCGGTTACGCACGGTTGGCGCTCGAGAACGGTGAGGTCGCCGAGGCCCGCACCCGCTTCCGTGAGCTGCTGGCCAACAGCAACCTGACAGGGTTGCCCACGCTTCGTCAAGACACCGAGTTCGGGCTGGCCCTCGCCACCGAGGCGGCCGGCGACCTCGACGAGGCGATCTCCATCCTCCTCAAGCTCCGCGAGGAGGAACTGTCACCCGAGCGGCGCATCGAGGTCGCCATGGTGTTGTGCCGCGCCTACCGCGACAGCGAGCGGCTGACCGAGGCCGTCACGGTGGGGGAGCAGATGCTGGGCGGGAGCGCCCGCCTGCCGTGGACCGATCCGCTCGTCGAGCTGGCCGCGACCCTGCTGTCGGCCTACATGCACCGGGGCGACCTGCTCCGCGCCCGCCAGTTCGCGGCCGAGCTGCTCAACGCGGCCGACGCGCTCGGCACGCCGCGCTCCGTCGTGGCCGCCAACTGGATGGCCTCCAACGTCGCCTACAACACCGGCCACAACGAGGAGGCGCTGTCCTTCGCCGAACGGGCCATGGCGGTGCAGCTGGAGAACGGTCATCCGCGCAGCGTCGCCAGGATGCGCCTCGCGCTCCTGCAGCAGCGGCTCAAGGCACGGCCCGCCGAGGCCGGCGCCGTGCGCGACGAGCTGCGCGCGACGGTCGCCGAGTTCGAGCAGACCTCGACCAGCACGATCGACAAGGCCAGGGTCCACGTGGAGCTGGCCTACGCCGAATACATGACCGGCGACCTCGACAAGGCCGTCGAGCACGCCAAGATCGGCAGAGGGCTGGTCCCCGAATACGGGCACGTGCTTGGCGCCGAGGCCAACCTCCTGCTCGGCCGGGCCTACGGCTCCGTCGGGCGCTCCGCCGAGGCCGCCGGTCACGTGGCGTCGGTGCGCGACTGGCTGACCCCGCTGCCCGACTCACGCCGCTCCGCCTCCACCTGGCTGGCCACGGCCGAGACGATCGAGGAGCTGGGCGATGCGGAGGGGGCCGTCGAGGCCTACCAGCGGGCACTGGCCTGCGCGGGTCTGTAGGCGGGCCCCTGCATCGGGGCCCGTACATCGGGGCACATACATCGTGTGCATCGGGGTCCGGACCGGGCGGTGGCGTCGGTAGCCTTGAAGGTGCCATGAAGAGATCCCCGTTCGCGGTGTTCGCCGCGATTCTCGCCGCCGCCCTGCTCGTGTCCGGCGCCGCTCCCGCCCTGGCCCACGACGCGCTCAAGAGCAGCTCGCCGGCCAAGGGCGCCGAGGTCAAGGCCCTCGACGAGGTCGAGCTCGAGTTCACCGCCAAGGTGCGCATGCCGTTCGTGATCGTGCGGGGCTCCGGCGACGACCAGCACCAGCTCGGCAAGCCCGAGCTGGACGGCGCGGTCGTGCGCCAGGCGGTCAAGGGGCCGCTGCCCGACGGGAAATACACGATCGCCTACCGGGTCGTGTCCTCCGACGGCCATCCGATCGAAGGGGAGATCCCGTTCCGGGTCGAGGGAGCGGAGACGCCGTCCCCCAGCCCCAGCGAAGAGACGGCGACGAGCGAGGCGCCCGCACCTGCGAGCAGCGTCGCGTCCGAGCCCGCCGCGCCCGCGGCCTCGTCGCCGGCTGCCGAGCAGGCGTCGGCTGAGCAGGAGGCCATGTTCCCGGTCTGGCTGATCATCGTGATCGGCGCGCTCGTCGGCATCGGCATCGGATTCCTGCTCAGCGCGCGGAAGAAGAAGCCATGAGCCGGGCGGCGCGTCTCGCGATCGCCGGCGCGGGGGCCGCCATCGCCGCCCTGGTGATCGGCATGATGGCCGGAGGCAGCGCCTTTCCCAAGATCATTCCCGGGCTGCCCGACGCCGGAGCGGTCGTCAGGTGGGGGCTGCCGCTGTCCAAGCTGCTCATGGACGCGGCCGGAGTGCTCACCGTCGGCTTGCTGCTGATGGCCGCCGCGCTGCTGCCCAACGACAAGGGCGTGCTCGGCAGGACCGCCGTCGACTACGTCAAGGCCAGCTCGTGGGCGGCGCTGGCGTGGGCCGGGTCGGCGTTCCTCGCCATCCTCTTCGGGGCCGCGGAGTCCATCGGCAGGACCGTGCCCCAGATCCTTGAGCGCACCATCCTGACCAGCTACGCCACCCAGACCACGCAGGGTGTGGCGCTGACGCTCGTGGTGCTGTTCGGGGTGGCGATCGCGCTGTTCTCGCGCGGCGCCATCACCGCCGGAGCCGCGGCGGGACTGCTGGTGTTCGCGCTGGCGACGCTGCTGCCCGCGCCGCTGACCGGGCACAGCGCCTCCTCGCCCAACCACGACCTGGCCACCTCGTCGGTGGCGCTCCACCTGCTCGCCCTCGCCCTGTGGGTGGGCGGGCTCGTCGTGCTGGCCGCGCACGCGCTGCGCCGCCAGCCGCAGCTGGAGGTGGCCGCCGCCAGGTTCTCCCGGATGGCCGTGTGGTGCTACGTCGGCGTGGGGCTGTCCGGGCTGTTCAGCCTGGTGGCGCGGCTGGGCGCGGTCTCCGACCTGTGGACATCCGAATACGGCCTGCTGGCTGTGGCCAAGATCGTGGCGTTCGTGCTGCTCGGCTACGTGGGCTACTGGCACCGGCAGCGCACGCTGGCCGACCTCGCGGCCGGCCGGCCCCGGGCGTTCACCCGGCTGGCAGGCGGCGAGACCCTGCTCATGCTGGCCACCGTCGGGCTGGCGGTGGCACTGTCGCGCACGCGGCCGCCCGAGGTCGTCGTGCCCGCCGACCGGGCGTTCGAGCTGCTGGGCTTCCCCATGCCGCCGGAGCTGTCGCTGGCGAACGTGTTCACGTTGTGGTGGCTCGACCTGTTCTTCGCCGTGGTCGCCGCGGTCCTGGCCGGGCTCTACGGGGCCGGCGTCTACCGACTGGCGCGGCGCGGGGTCGCGTGGTCATGGGGGCGCACTGCGTCCTGGTTCTTCGGCGTGGCGCTGCTGGTGTTCGCCACGCAGAGCGGGCTGGCCCGCTACGCCAAGGTCATGTTCGACGTGCACATGATCGAGCACATGACGCTCTCCATGGTCGTGCCGATCTTCCTGGTGCTCGGCGGGCCGGTCACGCTGGCCTTGCGCGCGCTCAAGCCCTCATCGAGGAGGGGCGACCGCGGGCCGAGGGAGTGGATCACCACGATCCTGCACAGCCGGTTCACCAAGGTCGTCACGCATCCCCTGGTGGCCACCTCCATCTTCGTGGCGTCGACGTACGCGCTCTATTTCACGCCGCTGTTCGAGTCGGCCATGCAGGAGCATCTCGGGCACATCTGGATGACCCTGCACTTCCTCATCAGCGGGTGCCTGTTCTTCTGGGTGATCGTCGGGGTCGATCCTGGGCCCCATCGGCTCCCGCACGTCTGGCGGCTGCTGATGCTCTTCGTCACCATGCCGTTCCACGCGTTCTTCGGCATCGCGCTGATGATGATGGGCGCGGTGATCGCCTCCGGATGGTACGAACAGCTCGGCCGCCCCTGGGGCGACACGCTGCTGCAGACGCAGCGCGACGGCGGGGCGATCGCCTGGGGGTTCGGCGAGATCCCGACGCTGATCGTGCTGCTGGCCATCGCGGTGCAGTGGTATCAGGACGACGACCGGCAGGCGCGGCGCACCGACCGCAGGGCCGACCGCGCCGGTGGCCGAGACCCCGAGCTCGACTCCTACAACGCCTATCTCTCCCGTCTCAACCGTGCCGACAAGGGCGAGTAGCCGTTCGGACACGGCCTTCTATCTTCTCCGTACACGTCTCAGGACCGCCGGGTAGCCTGACTTCCAGGGGAGACGAGCATAACCTCATTCGCCGGCGTGCGCAGCCTTGAGGGGGGATTGCGCACCGCGCGGTTTGGGAGCGCCGGAGTGGGGAGCGGCGCGAGCCCGGGGTGCCAAGAGAGGCGAGACCATTGTCTGAAGAGACGCGGATGCGCGGGGGGCAGAGCCTGGCCGAGGCGCTGGAGGCCTGCCTCGTCGAGTGGTCGGAGCGCACGGGAATCGAGGTCGAGACCTGGGCGCTGCCCGCCACGGACGTGCCGTCGCGCGTGACACGCGGCGTCATGGCCGCGATGGGCGAAGCACTGTCGAACGTCGAGCGTCACAGCAGGGCCAAGACCGTCTCCATCGCCGTCACCGCGGGCAGGAGCGGGCTGCGCATGACCGTCAGCGACAACGGCAAGGGTTTTCCCGCGCCGGTGACGGGGCGCGGGATCGCCAGGATGCGGGCGGCCTTCGCGGAGATCGGCGGAAGCCTGTCGGTCAACGGCGTGCCCGGAGAGGGCACCACGGTGACCGGGGTGGTGCCCATGCGGCGGTGACGGAGCCCAGGGCAGGGTGAGTCAGGGCAGGGTGAGGATCTCGCTGCCCGTGTCAGTGACGACGATTGTGTGCTCGAACTGGGCCGTGCGCTTGCGGTCTTTCGTGACCGCGGTCCACTTGTCGGGCCAGATGTCGTAGTCGATGGTCCCCAGCGTCAGCATCGGCTCGATCGTGAACGTCATGCCGGGCACCAGCTCCACCCGCAGCGACGGGTCGTCATAGTGGGGGACCATGAGGCCGGAGTGGAAGCTCGTGCCGATGCCGTGGCCGGTGAAGTCGCGCACGACACCATAGCCGAACCGCTTGGCGTACGCCTCGATGACGCGGCCCACGACGTTGAGCTGCCGCCCCGGCGCGACCGCCTTGATCGCGCGCATCATCGCCTCGCGCGTGCGCTCCACGAGCAGCCGCGACTCCTCGTCGACCTCGCCCACGAGGTAGGTGGCGTCGGTGTCGCCGTGGACGCCGCCGCTGTAGGCGGTGATGTCGACGTTGACGATGTCGCCGTCGCGCAGCACGGTGTCGTCGGGGATGCCGTGGCAGATCACCTCGTTGATCGACGTGCACAGCGACTTCGGATAGCCCTTGTAGCCGAGCGTGCTCGGGTAGGCGCCATGGTCGATGAGGAACTCGTGGCCGATCCTGTCGAGCTCGTCGGTCGTGACGCCGGGCCGGACGTTGTTGCCGACCTCCTCGAGCGCCTGGGCGGCGATCTTGCCCGCCACCCGCATGCGCTCGATCATTTCGGGAGTCTTCACGTCGGACTCGCCGGTGACGGGGCGCTTCTTGCCGACGTACTCCGGCCGCTCGATGTGGGCGGGGACCTTCCGGATGGGCGATACTCGCCCTGGCTGGAGCAGTGTCGTCATGAAACATGAGTCTACGGGGCAGAATTGACCTCGTGAGCGAAGGCCAGTGGTGGTTCTGCCTCAAGCACATGAGGGTCGAGCCCGACAAGGGGTGCCCCAACAAGGACCGGATGGGGCCCTACGCGTCCGAGCAGGAGGCCGCCGGGGCGTTGCGGCGCGCCGCCGACCGCAACAAGGCATGGGATGAGGCCGAGGAGGACGACGACTAGGGCACGACCGCGTAGGCCCTGACGGGAAACGTGCCCAGGCCGGCCACCATCGGCGGCGCGGCGTGGAAGCGGAAACCCTCGTCGGGCAGCACGTCCAGCCCTGTCAGGTGCTCGACGATGGGGATCCCCGCGCGCAGCAAGATCGAGTGGGCGGGGCGTTCGCCGTGCGGCGGGGTGTCGTCGATGTTGAGCGAGTCGATCCCGACCAGCGCCGGGCCCTGCCCCGCCAGCCAGGCCGCCGACTCGGGCGCGAGGTGGGGGTGACCGTGGACGTAGGCCTCGGTGCCGAAGTGGCGGTCCCATCCCGTGTGGATCAGCACGGCCCGGCCGCGTACGTCCAGCGCTCGGTCCAGGCTCACCGCGCGCCGCCCTTCGGCCCGGATCACCAGGCCAGGAAGGTCGGCCAGTTTCGTGAGCGGCACCTGCGAGAGGTCGTCGCCGCCGGCGTAGCGGTGGTGCGGAGTGTCCACGTAGGTGCCGGTGTTGGCGGCCAGCGTGATCACGCCGATGTGGAACTCCGTGCCCGGCGCGTACATGCCGCGCGAGTCCTCCCGGCTCAGGTGCACCCCGAGCTCCGGGGCGGGGACGCCGGGATAGGTGGTCATCCCCTCGACGATGCGGTGGCTGAGCTCGATGATCACGCAGCTCCTCCTAGTCGGTCATCTGGGGGCCGCTGACCTTCTCCAGCAGCCGGGCCAGGCGTTCGCGCAGCCCCGGGCGCCGCTCCACCTCGCCGGCCGCCGCGCTCACCAGGTGCTGTGCACCGTCGAACGTCACCAGCCCGCCGCGCGGCACCGCGATCGCGTCATGGGCGAGGCCGGTCAGCTCGGCGTCGCCGCCCTCGATGGCCAGGATCGTCGCGCCCGTGCGCCGCGCGTCGTCGACGCGTTCGAGCAGCGGGACCGGGGCCCGCTCCTCGGCCAGCACGAACAACGTCTCGCCCCGGGCCGCCCGCTCCAGGCGGTCGAGGCCGACGCGCAGGTGGGCGGGAGCGTCGGCCGGCGGTGTCCAGCGGACCAGGGTGGGTGCGAGCTGCGTCAGCCCGGAATATCGGGCCTCGTCGCTGAGATGCGCGGTCAGGTGCCAGGGCTCGTCGTCGGGAGGGCCGACCAGCAGCAGGCCGCCGGGCGAGCGGGTGGCGCGCAGAGCGAGCCCCAGCTCGCGCGCGCGGTCGATCCAGCCGGTGTCGGCCAGGAGTTCGCGCAGGAGTGCCACCGATCCCGAGTCCATCCACCCATGGTGCCTGACGTCGTACTTCCGGGGTGGCTGATTCGGGAGTGGCGTACGGACACGAGGTGGATCTCCCCGTCAAATCGGGCCTTGACAGGGGGTTACTTGCGAGTAACGATCGGGCTCGCGGCGCCGCCGTCCCCGAGTGTGTGATCCTCAAAGAGAGGGGCGGCACATGACCTTACGTGTCCGCGTCAGCATGTCCGTGATCCTGTTATCGATCATGTCCCTCATCGCCACCCCCGCCCGCGCCGCGACCGCCGGCGACGTGGTCTCGGCCCAGCCCACCACCGTCTACCTGCTGCCGGGCAGGCTGCTCGAGGTGCCCGTCAACGCCTGGCACGTCCTCTACCGCTCCACCTCCGCGACCGGCTCGCTCACCACGGTCTCCGGCACGCTGCTCGTGCCCAAGGGCCGCTACCCGTTCGGCACGCGCCCGATCGTCGGGTACGCCGTCGGCACCCACGGGCTCGGCGACCAGTGCGCCCCCTCCGCCGCCATGAGCCAGGGCCGGGAGGCCGAGCTCGCGCTGGTGAGCCTGTTCCTGCTCAAGGGGTTCGCGGTGGCGATGACCGACTACGAGGGGCTCGGCACGCCCGGGCCGCACACGTACATGGCCGGGATCTCGCAGGGGCACGCCGTGCTCGACTCGATCAGGGCGGCCGCCCGCGTGCCCGGCGCTGGGCTGTCGAGCCGGGCGCCCGTCGCCGTCATGGGCTACTCCCAGGGCGGCGCGTCCGCCGGATGGGCCGCCCAGCTGCAGCCCGCGTACGCGCCCGAGCTGCGGCTCAAGGGCGTCGCGGCCGGCGGCGTTCCCGCCGACCTGCACGCCGTGGCGAACCACCTCGACGGCGGCGACGACTTCGGGCTGGCCGCGGCCGCCGGAGTGGGGCTCGACGCCGCCTACCCCGAGCTCGACCTCGAGGCCGACCTCAACGACCGGGGCCGCGCCCTGCTCGCCGACGCCGCCGATGACTGCGTGGGCGACCTGGACAGGCTGGCCGGACTCCGCTTCTCCGACCTGAGCCCGGTCGACCTGCTCGGCCAGCCGAAGTGGCAGGCGCGCCTGGCGGAGAACCGGCTCGGCTCCTCGGCCCCGGAGGTGCCGATGTTCCTGTACCACGGCACCGGGGACCAGATCATCCCGCTCTCGGTGGGATCGACGCTGCGCTCGGAGTACTGCCGGGCCGGGGTGACCGTGCGCTGGGTATCGTTGCCCGCGCCCGACCACGTCGCCGGAGCCATCGAGGGCGGGCCACTGGCCATCGAGTGGCTGGCGCTGCGGATGTACGGGCTGCCCGCGTCCGGCAACTGCTGACCCGCCGGGCCGCGCCCGCCGAGCGCGCTCATCGTGCCGCGCTCGTGCCGCGCCCGCCGCGCTCGCCGGGCGCTGCCCGCCGGTGCTCCTTCTCGCCGGACTCGCCTGCGGCGAGCCCGGCTGCCGGTCCGGCGTGGCGGAGCTGGCATGATCTGGTTATGACTGACGTTAACGGGCTTTCCATCGGCATCCTCGGCGGCACCGGCGACCAGGGCAAAGGGCTGGCGCGGCGGTTCGCGCTGGCGGGGCATCCGGTGCTGATCGGGTCGCGCAGCGCCCAGCGAGCCCAGGAGGCGGCCGACTCCATCGGAGCGGGTGCGGCGGGCGACGAGAACGCCGCCGTCGCCTCCCAGGCAGACCTCGTGATCGTCGCGGTGCCGTACGACGGGCACAAGGCGCTGCTGGAGTCCCTGCGCGCCGAGCTGGCAGGCAAGATCGTGGTCGACTGCGTCAACCCGCTCGGGTTCGACAAGCAGGGGGCGTACGCGCTGCCCGTCGAGGAGGGCAGCGCGGCGCAGCAGGCCGCCGCGGTGCTGACGGCGAGCCGGGTGGTGGCGGCCTTCCACCATGTGTCGGCCGTCGTGCTGATGGATCCGTCGGTGGAGAAGGTGGACCTCGACGTGCTGGTGCTGGGCGACGACCGCGAGGCCACCAGCACGGTGCAGGCCCTGGCCGAGGCCATCCCGGGGGTGCGGGGCGTCTATGGTGGACGGCTGCGCAACGCCCACCAGGTGGAGGCGCTGACCGCCAACATCATCTCCGTCAACCGCCGCTACAAGGCACACGCCGGATTGCGCATCACCGACATCTGACCAGGGGTGGGCGCGCGCCGCATCGCCGGGTTCCGGCTCAGAGCCAGCCGGCGTCCTCGGCGATGCGGATGGCGTCGATCTTGTTGCGGGCGCCCGTCTTGGTGATCGCCCCGGTCAGGTAGTTGCGTACGGTGCCGGGTGACAGGTGCAGGCGGGAGGCGATGTCCTCGGCAGACGCGCCTTCGGCCGCCTCTCTGAGCACGGTCGACTCCCTGGGCGTCAGCGGGCTCTCTCCGTATTCCATCGCCGACGAGACCAGCTCGGCGTCCAGCACGCGCAGCCCGGCGGCGGTGCGCCTGATGGCGTCCGCGAGCCGGTCGCCGGGGGCGTCCTTGACCAGGAACGCCTCGATGCCGGCGGCCAGCGCCCTGCGCACGTGGCCGGGCTGGCCCATGGCGGTGAGCACGAGGATCCGGCAGGACGGCAGGCGCTCGCGCAGCTCCGCAGCGGCGGTGATGCCGTCGACGACCGGCAGGTCGATGTCCACGATGGCGACGTCGGGGCGGACCTCCATGGCCCTCGGCACGATCTCGTCGCCGCGGGTGACCTCCGCGACCACGTCGATGTCGGATTCGAGGCCGAGCAGGGCGGTGAGGGCGGCGCGGATCATGTGCATGTCCTCGGCCAGCAGCACCCTGATCATGCCGCGACCTCCACGGCCAGCAGGAAGCCGCCGGTGCCCGTCGGGGTGGCGGCGCAGGAGCCGCCGGCCTGCGCGGCCCGCTCCGCCAGGCCCGTGAGCCCGCCGCCGCGCGGTCCCGAGCCGGTCGGCGCGCCGTCGTTGGCCACCTCGAGGCGGATGGCCCCGTTCTGCAGCGACGTGGTGATCGTGCACGTTGTGGCCCTGCTGTGGCGCAGGACGTTGGTGACCCCCTCGCGCACCGCCCAGGCCAGCGCCTCCTCAGAACGCCTGGGGAGTGGTACGTCGGCCAGATGCGCCTGCGCGCCCACCCCGGAGGACTGCAGCAGCGCCACCGCCTTGTCGACCTCACCGGCGAGCGACACCGCCCGGTAGCCCTTGGCCACCTGCCGCACGTCCTTGGCCGCCTCCCTGGCCACCTGTACCAGCTGGCCCACCTCCGCGCGGGCCGAGCCGGGATCGCCGTCCATGAGGCGGGCGGCCAGGTCGCCCTTGAGCGCGATCGCGGTGAGGCTGCGGCCGAGCCCGTCGTGCAGGTCGCGGGAGATACGCAGGCGCTCCTTCAGCACCGCGGCGTCCGCCAGCTCGGCCCTGGCCTCCTCCAGCTCGGCCGTCACCCGGACGAACCGCACCAGCGCGTACGTCATCGCGCCCGTCGTGGGCACGGTGACCACGTAGAAGGCGACGATCACGGGCAGGGCTCCGGAGAAGGTGAGGACGGCGCCCTCGTACACCATCATGAGCCCCACCAGCGCGCCGCCCCAGCGCAGCGGCAGGAACACCAGCAGGGTCCCGGCCAGCATCGGGGCCGCAACGGCCGACCAGCCGCCGGGCAGCAGCTCGGGCAGGTAGGTGGCGATCGCCTGGAGCACGAGCGTGAGAGGGAAGAGTGGCGGGCGCCCATCGCGCAGCGCTGCGCGCATGTTGAGGGAGTAGGTGGTGACCACGGCCGTGATCGCGATCGTGGCCAGCACGCCGTAGCCGGCGCCATGCTGGAAGTAGAGCAGCGCGATCATTGTGTAGGCGCATGAGACCGCGACGATCAGCCCGGTCGCGAGCCGTCTGGCGGATGACGAGATCACAGCCACGATGATGACCTGCGAGGCTCCCAGCGGAACCACAGTCGGATCGCGGCGAGCCCGGCCAGCGTCCACCCGGCCAGAATGAGGAGGGGCACGACGAGGTCGCCGGTCCTGACGGCGTTGACGACGGCCGTGGTCGGCAGGAGGTCGAGGGCGGGACGCAACCATGAGGGCAGCGGGATGGAGCCCATCGCTCCCGCGGAGACGCCCGCCACCAGGAACACCGGCGTGGTGAACGCCGCCGCCAGCTCCGCGCGCGGGATCGCGGCCGTGTACGCGGCGCCGAGCAGGGACGACACGGCCGAGCCCGCGATCGTGACGGTGGCGAACGCGAGGGGGTTCGCGGGCAGCGGAACGTCCGCCAGGAGGTGCACGGCCAGCGTGCACAACACGATCACGGCCACGGTCTGGGTGGCGGTGCCGGCGATCTGACCGGTGAGGATCTGCGCGTCGGTCAGCCGGGTCGTCCGCAGCCGTTTGAGGACGAGCTGGTCGCGGCGGGCGGCCAGGGCGACGGCGACGTTCATGAACGCGGTGATCGCCAGCAGCAGAGCGAGCGTGCCCTGGAAGATGTGGGTGGCGGAGGCGACGCCGTCGGAGGTCACGTTCCGCATGAGGGCGGGCATCCCCACGGCCAGCCCGACGGGCGTGACCACCGAGGCGAACACCATGGACTTGTCCCGCCAGAACAGGCGGGCGCCGAGACGGTAGGTGGCGGCCATGCTCATCGGGCGCTCCCGGACAGGTCGAGGAAGAGGTCTTCGAGGGTGGCCGTGCGGACCTCCAGGCCGGTCAGGCGCACGCCGCGCGACGCGGCCCAGCTGAGGAGCGTCTGCGCGGCGAGGTCGGGATCCTCGGTGCGGCAGACGGCCCCGCCGCCCTCCAGGGTGACCGGCAGCGGCAGGTCCGCGGGACGGACCTGGGCGGGCATCCGGAACGCCACCCGCCCGCTCCGCGCCGCGAGTGTCTCCTCCATCCCGCCGGAGGCCACGATCTCGCCCCTGTCCATGATCGCCAGGGCGGAGGCCAGGCGCTGCGCCTCCTCGAGGTAGTGGGTCGTCAGCAGGACCGTGGTGCCCTGCCCGGCGAGGTCGCGGACGACCTCCCACGTTCTCGCCCGCGCCTCGGGGTCCATGCCGGCCGTCGGCTCGTCGAGGAACAGCACGTCGGGGCGGCCCAGCAGGGCGAGCGCGAGGTCGAGCCGGCGCTTCTCGCCGCCGGAGAGCTGGCGCACCTTCGTGGCTGACCTGCCCGCCAGCCCGGCCAGGTCCAGAGCCTCGTCGCGCGGGCGGGGAGCGGCGGTGAAGTCGCGCCAGGTGTCGACGGTCTGGGCGACCGTCAGGTCAATGAAGAACCCGGCCTCCTGCAACATGATCCCGACGCGCCGGCGCGCCGCGGCCCTGTCGGCCCAGGGGTCGAGGCCGAGCACCCGCACCGTGCCGCTGTCGGCGCGCTGGAAACCCGCGAGCACCTCGACCGTCGTGGTCTTGCCCGCGCCGTTCCTGCCGAGCAGCGCGAAGATCGTGCCTTCGGCCACCTCGAACGAGACGTCCTTCACCGCGGGGAAACCCTGGTGGCTCTTGCTGAGCCCGCTCACGTCGATCGTTGTCATGGATCCGACTATCGCCGAACGTGATCGCGGACGGCAGTGAAGAATTCACGACTTTCCGGAGAGCATGAGCAGCGCGTCGGTGACGCCCTCCGGGTCGATCACCTGGTGCAGGTGCTGGCCGGGCAGGCGGGTCACGGGCCAGCCGCGCCGCGCGGCCTCCTCGGCGATCGTGTCGTACGGCGGGCCGTACCACAACAGTGAGCACCTCACGTCGTCCCACCCCGCGGGCACCGGCAGGGACTGCGTGTAATAGTCGAGCGGCAGCCGTGGTTGCTCCGCCGCGACCCGCACGCGTACCGCGGGATCGGGCAGCAGCGCCACCACGTCCTCTTCGTCCCACCAGTCGGTCCAGCGCGGAAGCATCCCGTCGGGGCCCGCGAGGTCGCGCAGGAACGGCAGGAACCCGTCGTCCGCGACCTTGACCAGCCCGTCGCGCGGCGGGAGGTGCGCGTCGGCGAACACGCAGGCCACCACCCGCCCGTCGAGCCCCTCCTTGATCAACGGCAGGTGGAGTCCGGCGTTGCTGTGCCCGGCCAGCACCACGCGGGTGCCGGGGGTGACCGCGCGTACCTTCTCCACCACCTGCGGCCAGTAGGGCGCCTCGCCCGCGGTCACGCCGGTCAGGTCGGGCACCACCGCCGCGTGCCCGCGGCGCTCCAGTGACTCGGCCACGGGAGCCCAGGTCGAGGGCCCGACCGCGGGGCTGTGCACGAGTACGAAGGTCGTTTCCATGATCCCACCCTGTCAGACGACCAGGGTCCTACGGGAGACCGATTTGTCCGATCCGTCGTAGACGGCCCAGGCCGCGGCCAGGTTGTTCACCGCCCGCGAAAGCTCGTCCTCGGGGAGCAGGAAGTGCAGCCGCATGTGGTCGGCGTGCCCGCCCGCGGGGTCGAACGACCTGCCAGGCGGCACCGCGACCCCGTGCCGGAGCGCGACCTGGGCGAAGGAGTCGACGTCGCCTCGCGGGATCCGTACCCAGAGGGTCTGGCCGCCGAGCGCGGGCTCGAACGACCACGACGGCAGGCGCTCGCGCAGCTCGGCGCAGAGATGGTCGTGAAGCCGGCGGGACGTGCGCACGCGGTCGGCGCGTACCTCGTCGAGGCGGCGGAGCAGGGCGACGGCGGCGAGCTGGCTGACGACCTCGCCGCCGAGGTCGTACACGGCCCGCAGCCTGGCCAGCCGCGCGACCAGCGGGGCCGCCGCGCGGATCCACCCCACGCGCAGCCCGCCCCAGACGAGCTTGCTCAGCGAGCCGACCGTGATGACCTGCTCACCCCGCCCGTACGCCACCAGCGGCGGCGGCGTCTCACCCGAGAAGCACAGCTCGGCGCGGACCTCGTCGTCGATCAGCGGTACGTCGTGCTCCGCGGCCAGCGCGGCCAGCCGCCTGCGCACCGGGACGTCCATGACGGCGCCGTCCGGGTTGCGGGCGGTGGGTACGAAGTACGCCAGCGCGGGCCGCTCGCGCATGGCCGCGCCCGCCTGTTCCGCCGTCACCGGCCGGATGGCCGCCGCGGCGTGCCTGAACACCTCCAGCGCACCCGGGTAGGTCGGCGTCTCGGCCGGCACGGTGTCGCCAGGGGCCAGCAGCAGCCCGGCGAGCAGGGTGAGCGCCTGCTGCGCACCGGTCGTCACGATGATCTCGTCGGGCGTCGTCGGCACGCCGCGCCCGTTGTAGTAGGCGGCCAGCGCCTCCCGGAGGGAGGGCTCGCCGGCCGGCTGGTAACCCAGGCCGCGCATACCGGCCAGCCGTGCCCCGGCCTCCGCGTACGCCTCGAACAGCGCGTCCGGCGGGTCGGGCGGCGCGGCGCACGTGAGCAGTCGCACGCCGTCCGGCGGATGCAGGATGTGCATCAGCAGCGGGTTGGCCGCCACGCCGTCGGCGGACCGCGCCGCGGGCAGGTCGAGTGCGGCCACCCGGGTGCCGCTGCCCTGCCGGCGCACCACGAGCCCTTCCTGCTGCAGCAGGTCGTACGCCGCCACCACGGTGCCCCGGCCCACCGCCAGCCGCCTGGCGAGCACGCGGTCCGGCGGGAGCGGCTCGTCCGGCGGCAGCACGCCGTCGTCGATCAGCGCCCGCAGCCTGGCGGCGAGTAGCAGGTACAGCGGCCCGCGTCCCGACGCCCAGCGGCCCAGCAGATCGAGGAGGTCATCATGATTGGCCCCATTCATGGACCAATTCTGTGGCATTGGCCCTGACATCGAGTCCCTTTTATGGGCGATCCTTAGCCTATGAGCGAATTCCGCCCTGAAACGCGGGCCGTGCACCCGCCTCAGCCGGCCGTCGAGGGCAGCCGTCCGATCAGCGTTCCCATCTATCAGACCTCGGGGTTCGTGTTCGAGGACCCCGCCGTGATGGCCGCGTCGATGGGCCGCCCCGACGGCGCGTTCGTCTACGGGCGCTACACCAATCCCACCGTCCGCTCCCTGGAACTGGCCGTCTCCGGGCTCGAAGGCGGCGCCGGAGCCGTGGCCACCGGATCGGGCATGGGCGCGATCAACACCGTCCTGCTCGGCCTGCTCAAGCCCGGCGACCACATGGTGGCCCAGCGATCTCTCTATGGGGGGACCGCCGCCATGCTCAACGAGCTGACGGGCAGGTTCGGGATCGCGGTCACGTACGTGCCGGAGAACGACCCCGCGGCCCTGCGCGCCGCCGTGCGGCCCGAGACCAGGCTCGTCTACCTGGAGACGATCAGCAACCCGATGACCCTCGTGGCCGACCTGCCCGGAATGTGCGCGGCCGCGCGCGAGCTGGGCATCCTGTCCGTGGTCGACAACACGTTCGCCACGGCCATGCTCTGCCGGCCGATCGAACACGGGGCGGACGTCGTGGTCCACTCGACGACCAAATACCTGTCCGGGCACACCGACGTGGTCGGCGGGCTCGCCGTCTTCGCCGACGCCGCACTCTACGAGAAGGTGTGGCACTTCTCGATCGAGCTCGGGGCCTCGGCCGACCCGTTCGCGGCCTGGCTGACGCTGCGCGGGCTGCAGACGCTGGGGCTGCGCATGGAACGCCACTGCTCCAACGCCCACCACCTGGCGATCCGGCTCGCCGAGCACCCCGCCGTGACGGCGGTGCACTGGCCGGGGCTCGCCTCGCACCCGTCGTACGAGCTGGCGGGCAAGCTGCTGCCGGGGTTCGGCGGGGTGTTCGCGTTCGACCTGGCCGGCGGGCGGGCGGCCGGGGAGAAGTTCATGAGCTCCGTACACCTGGCGCTGCTCGCCCCCTCGCTGGGCGGCGTAGAGACGCTCATCCTGCACCCCGCCACCACCTCACACCGGTCGCTCAGCCCCGAGGAACTGGCGCGCAGCGGCATCGGTGAGGGCACGGTGCGCATCGCGGTGGGCATCGAGCACCCCGAGGACCTGTGGTCGGACATCGCCCAGGCGCTGGCATAGGGTCGGGTTCTGCGATCAGAACCGCAACTCCACAGATCCGCAACTCCACAACCAGCAACGCCGCAACTCCACAACTCTGCAACTCCACAACGACGAACGAGGGGACAACGTGACCACCGTCGCCCACGAGCACGTGCTGGCCGCCGCCAGGAGGATCGACGGCTTCGCGCTCCGCACCCCGGTGCTCGAGATCTCGCCCGGGCTGTTCTTCAAGCTCGAACTGCTCCAGCACTCGGGATCCTTCAAGGTGCGCGGGGCGTTCAACCGCATCCTGTCGGCGGGCGAGCTGCCCGCAGGCGGGGTGATCGCGGCCAGCGGCGGCAACCACGGGCTGGCGGTGGCGTACGCGGCGCGAAAGCTGGGCGTGCGAGCCGAGATCTTCGTCCCCGAGGTGACCAGTCCGGTGAAGGTGGCGGGGCTCGAGGCGCTGGGCGCGCACATCACGCAGACGGGCGCCATCTATGCCGAGGCCGCCGAGGCCGCCGCCAAACGCGCCGCCGAGACCGGCGCGCTGACGGTGCACGCCTACGACCAGCCCGAGGTGATCGCCGGGCAGGGCACCACTGGGCTGGAGGTCGTGGAACAGACCGGTGGCGTGGACACGGTGGTGGTGGCCGTCGGTGGCGGCGGCTTCGCCGCCGGCGTCACACTGGGTACGGAGAGCACGGCGGACAGGGCGGGCAGACCGGGTACGGCGGATATGTCCGGCACGGAGGGTTCGGCGGGTATGCCGGGTGCGCCGGGTCCGGTGGGCTCCCCGGGTTCCGCGGCGGGCGTTTCCGGGGCGGGTCCGCGGATCGTCGCCGTGGAACCCGAGCGGATTCCGACCCTGCGGGCGGCGCTGCAGGCGGGCCGGCCGGTGCCCGTCGAGGTGAGCGGTGTGGGGGCCGACGCGCTGGGCGCCACCAAGATCGGCGGCCTGGCCTTCGAGATCCTCTCCGGGCCCAGGGTGGAAAGCGTGCTCGTGACGGACGCGGCGATCGTGGCCGCCCGTCGCGCCCTCTGGCAGCGGCACCGGATCGCGGCCGAGCCCGCCGGCGCGGCCGCGTACGCGGCGCTCCTGTCGGGCGTCTACACACCGAGCCCGGGGGAGCGTGTTGCGGTCATCGTCTGCGGCTCCAACACCGATCCCGCCACCCTGGCCGTCTGACCGCCCGTGAGCCGCGCCGGCCCCGGCAGCGACCGGGGCCGGGCATCCTCACGGCGTGCGCTCCGCGCGGCATGAGCATGCGCGTGCCCCGAGACGCGGGGTGCGCATCCAGCACGGACGGTCCGGGCCGGTCGGGCTCGTTGGTTTTTGCCGGGAGTGTTCGTGTGCGGGCCGGTCGGGCTCGTTCGTTCTTGTCGGGGACGTTCATGTCCCGTGCGGTGAGGGCCGGTCGTTCATTGGATACCTCCGAGGAAACCCTCGACTTCAGGCGAGGGAGGAATCGGATCCCCTGCGGACCGGACGGATGCTTCCCCGGCGGACTGCCGGGCCTGCCGGGGAAGTGTCGGTGCGCCGCGGTCAGCGGTAGGTGTGCTCGGGCGCGGGGAAGGCACCGGAGGTGACGTCGGCGGCGAAGGCACGGACGGCGCGGTCCATCTCGGCGGCCATGTCCGAGTACTGCTTGACGAACCTGGCCGGCCGCGGCGTCAGCCCCATGAGGTCCTGCCACACCAGCACCTGCGCGTCCGTCGAGGGGCCCGCTCCGATGCCGATCGTCGGGATCGCCAGCGACGTCGTCACCCGCTGCGCCAGATCGGCCGGCACGCACTCCAGCACCACCGAGAACGCTCCGGCCCCCTCCAGGTCCTTGGCGTCCGACATCAGCTCGTCTCCTGACTGCCCGCGCCCCTGGACGCGGTAGCCGCCCATGACGTTGACCGACTGCGGGGTCAGGCCCAGGTGCGCCATGACCGGGATGCCCGCCGAGACCAGTGCCTCGACCTGGGGCACGGCCCGGCGGCCGCCCTCCAGCTTGACCGCGTGCGCGCCCGCCTCCTTCATGAAGCGCGCCGCCGTCTCCAGCGCCTGTTGCGGAGAGGACTGGTACGACCCGAACGGCAGATCGGCGATCACCAGCGCGCGCGACGAGCCGCGTACGACGGCCGCCGTGAGTGGCAGCAGGTCGTCGACCGTGACGGGGAGCGTGGAGTCGTGGCCGTAGACGACCATGGCCGCCGAGTCGCCCACCAGCAGGACAGGGATGCCCGCCGCGTCGAACACTCTCGCCGTCATCGCGTCGTAGGCGGTGACCATGGGCCACCGCTCTCCGCGCTCCTTGGCGGCGGCGAGGTCGCGGACGGTGACGCGGCGTCCGTCGGCGCCGCCGTACAGCGTGGTTGAAGAGGACATGTGTCATCACTCCAGGAAGGTCTCGAGGCGCCCCAGTGGCGTCCCCGGACTCCTCCGATGATGGCACGCGCGGAAAACCAGTGGCAGAAATGTCGGGGCCGATTGCCAGAATCAGCGTGGAGGTAACGAACACCATGGCTCTTGACCCCTACCGGCGCCTGCTCAGGATTCCGGGTCTCCCCACGTTGCTGCTCGTGGGGCTGCTGGCGCGCATCCCGTCCACGGCGGTGGGCATGGCGCTGACCTTGCACGTCGCCACCACGCTCGACCTGGGTTTCGCCCGGGCGGGGCTGGTCACCATGGCCAGCACGATCGGCATGGCGATCGGCTCGCCGCTGGCGGGGAGGTTCGTCGACAAGTACGGGCTACGTCCCGTGGTCGCCGTCACGACCGGGGCGCAGGCGGTGTTCTGGGCGTGCGCGTGGGCGCTGCCGTTCCCCGTCCTCGCCGTGGCGGCGGCGGTGGCGGGGCTGCTGGGGCCACCGGTGTTCAGCGTGACGCGCCAGTGCCTGGCCGCCATGGTGCCCGAGCCCCAGCGGCGCAGCGGTTTCGCGCTCGACTCGACGCTGGTCGAGTTGTCCTACATGACCGGTCCCGTGCTCGCGGTGGCCGGCGTCACGACGCTCGGCAGCGGCCCGACGATGGCGATCATCGGGCTCGGGGTGACGTCGGCGGGTGTGGGGCTGATCGTGCTCAACCCGCCCACCCGCTCGGCCGACGAGACGGCGGAGCAGACGGTCAAGGTGCCCAGGAGGCAGTGGGTCACGCCGGCGTTCGCGGCGCTGCTCGGCACGGTCGCGGCGGCCACGTTCGTGCTCACGGCGGCGGAGCTCGCTCTGGTCGCCACCATGGAGCACGCCGGCCAGACAGCGTGGGTCGGCCTCGCCGTGGCCGTCTGGTCGGTTTACTCCCTGATCGGCGGTTTGCTGTACGGTGGCCTGTCCCGCGGGTTCTCGCCGCTGCTCCTCGTCGGAGCCATGGGCTTGCTGACCATTCCCGTGGGGTGGGTGGGCGGCGGCTGGCACTGGCTGGTCCTGGCGTTGCTGCCCTCGGGCGTGCTCTGCGCGCCGTCCCTGTCGTCCAGCGTCGACGTGCTTACCCGCTGGGTGCCCGCCGGGGCGAGGGGCGAGGCGATGGGCTTCCATGGCACCGCGCTGCTGGTGGGTGGTGCCGTCTCCGCGCCGATCGCGGGGGCCGTCATTGATGGGAAGGGTCCGGCATGGGCGTTCGCCGTGGCGGGCCTGGCGGGGGTGGCCACGGTGGTGATCGCCTTCCCGTTCTGGCACCGCCGTCCGATGACAGCCACCGCGCTGAGCCGGCCCGTTACGCCGCGGCCGGAGGGTGGTTCCAAGGTGCCGGTGGAGACGGTTGCCACGGCGCCCGTGGAGCAGGTAGCCGTGGTGCCGGTGGAGGGGACGTCCGGCGTGCAAGGAGAGAAGGCCGTCCGGGCGCCGGAGAAGGGCACTTCCCTTACGCCGATGGAGGATCCTCCAGTGCTGGTGGAGGACGCTCCGGCACGCCAGGACCCTCTGGGAATCAGCTGAACAGGTCGTGAAGGGTCTGCGTGGTGGCCGCGGGGGTGAGCCAGGTTTCGAGGTGGTCCAGGTCGGTGCAGGAGGTGATCCGTGCGCGGGCGTCTTCCGGGATGTCGAAACCGCGGGCCGTCAGCACGAGCAGCACCATTCTGGCCGCTTCCTCCGCCTTACCCGCTGTCCGGCCTTCGGCTCTGCCTTTGATGCGGCCTTCCTCCAGGCCGCGGCCATAGTGCTCGCGGGCGAAGGGGCTGTGGACGGGCCAGTCGGTGGACGTCATGATCCCCTCCATGAGGCGCTGAATCTCGGGCGCGGCCATGCTGCAGGCGTATTCATAGCACTTCGGAGCGTGTTCGCCGCGCGTGTCTGCCCGTGCTAGGGCGAACGCCTCGACGACTTTGCGGCTGAGGCCGTGGACCATGACGGACAGCCGCCAGGTCCAGGCGTTCGGCGGCCTGCCGGGGTTCGACGATGGCGGGAATGCCGTCAGGCCCCAGCGCCCGCGCCTGGAAGCGGAGGCCGGCGAGCCCGGTGCCGACGGGCTGCGCGTGGTGGGCCACCCCTTTCCGCATCGGTCGCGGCGAGCGTCGAAGCGGGGAACGTCCCCGGCACCGGTGTGAGGGGTTGGGGGCGAGTGGTGGGCGTGGTCGCGGTGTTCTCGCGACTCACAGCGTTCACTCCTTATTTACGAAACGGGGCCGTTGCGTATCGGAATGTATTGCGCTACGGTGTCGTTGCGAAACTTAGGCGTATCGAAATTAAAGGACCTTGTCATGGATTCGAAAACGGGACATCCACGCCGATGGGCGATCCTCGGCGTGCTGGTGTTCAGCTTGCTGGCCGTCGTGCTGGACAACACGATCCTCAACGTCGCGATGAAGACCATCGCCGACGAGACGGTGGGTTTGGGGGCGACGCAGAGCGAGCTCGAATGGGCGATCAACTCTTACACGCTGGTGTTCGCCGGGTTGTTGTTCACGTTCGGCGTGATCGGCGACCGAACAGGGCGAAAGCGCATGTTGTTCATCGGCATGGTGTTGTTCGGGCTGGCCTCGCTGGCCAGCGCCTATGCCCAGGATCCGACGCAGTTGATCCTGGCGAGGGCGGCGATGGGCATCGGCGGCGCGGCGATCATGCCGGCCACGCTGGCGATCATCTCCAACGTGTTCCCGCCCGGTGAGCGCGGCAAGGCCATCGGCGTGTGGGCCGGTGGTGTCGGTCTCGCGGTGGCGATCGGCCCGATCACGGGCGGCCTGCTGATCGAGCATTTCTGGTGGGGCTCGGTGTTCCTGGTCAACGTGCCGATCGTGCTGGTCAGCCTGATCCTGATCTCCATGGTCGTGCCCGAGTCGCGTGACCCGAAGCCGTCCAGGCTCGACCCGCTGGGCGTGGTGCTGTCGATCATCGGTCTCGTGGCCGTCGTGTACGGCATCATCCGCGGCGGCGAGCTCGCCACCGTGGCCAGCGCCGAAGTGCTGGTGCCGACGCTGTTCGGGCTGGCGGTGCTCGGCGTGTTCGTGTGGTGGGAGCGGCGCATCGACCACCCGGTCTTCGACGTCCGCAACTTCGCCAACGTCCGCTTCAGCTCGGCCATCGGCATGATGGGCATCGTCTTCTTCGCGATGATGGGCGGGATGTTCTTCCTGACCTTCTACCTGCAGATCGTGCTGGGATTCACGCCGGTGCAGGCGGGAGCGCTGATGATCCCGTTCGCCGCGGCGCAGCTCATCTTCGCGCCGCTCAGCCAGCGGGTGAACGAGCGGTTCGGCGCCAAGCTGTCGGCCACGGTAAGCATGATCGTGGTGACGCTGGCACTGGGCAGCTACGCTCTGATGGACCAGAACACGCCGATCCTGCTGATCGAGATCGTCTTCTTCGTGCAGGGTGCGGCGATGGCCAACATCATGCCGCCCGCGACCACCGCCATCATGGAATCGTTGCCGAGGGAGAAGGCCGGCGTCGGGTCCGCGATGAGCAACACCGTCCGCCAGCTGGCCGGCGCGCTCGGCGTGGCGGTGCTCGGCTCGGTGTTGTCCTCCAGCTACCGGGGCGAGATGGCGCCGGTGCTGGCCGGCCTGCCCGCCGACGCCCGGCACTCCGCCGGTGAGTCGATCATGGGGACGATGGGCGTCGCCCAGTCTCTTGGAGAGCAGGGGCAGGCGCTGATCAAGCCGGCGTTCGCCGCGTTCGTCCACGGCATGCACGTCACGGCCCTGGTCTCGGCGGTGGTCGGCTTGCTCGGCATCGTGGTGGTGGCCAGGTGGATGCCCGGCAAGCCGCGCCCGGTGCTGCAGACGGAACAGAGGGAACCCGCTACAGTGTGAGGCCGCGATGATGATCCAGGAACCAGCGGTTGCCCGCCCCGCGGGCCGTCCGCGCAGCGAGAAGGCCGAGAAGGCGATCGTCGAGGCGACCCTCGATCTGCTTGGCGAAGGCATGGGCGTGTCCGAGCTGTCCATCGAGGCGATCGCGTCGAGGGCGGGCGTCGGCAAGACGACGATCTACCGGCGCTGGTCCAACAAGGAAGATCTGGTCGTCGACGCCCTCGCCACGCTCAAGGCGCCGCTGCCGGAGCTCGGCGGCACATCGGTACGCGACGACCTGATCAGCCTGCTCGACGCCATGCGCAGGGAATCGGCCCAGCCTCGCAGCCGCTGCGTGATGAACATCGCGATGAGCGAGGCCGATCGTTATCCGCGGCTGATGGAGCGGTTCGTCAAGCGGGCCATCACTCCTCGCAGGCAGGCGATGCGCGCGGTGATCGAGCGCGGCATCGCCTCCGGCGAGCTCAACCCCGACCTGGACGTCGACATGGGCATGGCGTTGCTCTCGGGGACGATGCACTGGCACACCAAGTGGGCGCCCGAGGGCGAACTCGCTCCCGACCTGGCCGAACGGGTTGTCGACATGGTCATGGCAGGGATAGCGCCTCGACCCTGATCGACCCGGTGGCCCGGTCGGCCCCCTGTGCCGGTGGCAGGCCCCCTGCGGCCGCGTCAGGGCCTGTGCCAGCGGTGACAGGCCCGCAGCCGCGTAAGGGCCTGCGCCCGTGTCAGGCCCCGTTAGCCTGGTCGGGGCCTGTGGCCTGGTCAGGGACTGTGCCGGTGTCGGGGCCTGTGGCCTGGTCAGGGCCCGTGCCGGTGTCGGAGCCCGTAGCCGGATCAGGGCCTGTGCGTGTTTCCAGGTGGGACGGCACGCAACCGCGTCCGGCCTAGGTGTCCGGTTGCCTGGTTCCAGGTGGGCGCGGCGGCTAGGCGGCGGTTCTGCGGCGGAAGAGCAGGGCCGCGGCCGGGACGCTGATCACCACCACGCCGACCAGCCACGCCGCCGCCACCGCCCCCGACGAGCCCACGGGCCGGTCGAGGAGCAGTGCCCGCAGCGCCTCGATGATCGGTGTGGCCGGCTGGTTGTAGGCGAAGTCACGCAGCACGCCCGGCATCGTCTCCGCCGGGACGATCCCGTCCGAGAGGTACGGCAGGAAGAGCATCGCGAAGCTGAACGCTCCCGCCGCCTGGGTCGACCTGACCAGGAGTCCCCACACGACCGCGAGGGCGGACATCGCCAGGACGTATCCCGCGACCAGCGCCAGCACCAGAGCCCAGTCGGTGAGGGTGGCGTCGGGGCGGAACCCGAGGATGATCGCGGCGAGAAGGGCGATGGCGGACGATGCCACGTTGCGCACCACCGAGGCCACGACGTGTCCCGCGGGCACCACCCAGCCGCTGATGGGCAGGGTGCGGAAGCGATCGATCATGCCTCCGGTCAGGTCTTCGGAGATGTTCACGGCGGACAGGGCGGCTCCGTACCCGCCTGACATGAGCAGCACGGCGGGGACGACGAAATCGATGTAGGGCAGGCCGCTGGAGCCGGTGGTGATCGCGCCGCCGAACACGTACACGAAGAGCAGCATGATGATCACGGGCAGCGCCGTGTTCACGATGAGGCCGTCGAGGACGCGCAGTTCGCGGCGCAGGTCGCGGGCGACGAGGCGGCGCAGGTCGCCGGCCGAGGTGACGAGGGCGCTCATGCCGCGGCCGCCGTGAGCTCGAAGAACACGTCGTCCAGGGTGGGGGCGCGCAACGCCACGTGCTCGACGTCGATCCCGGCCCGGTCGAGCAGGTCCAGTGTCCTGCGCAGGTGCCTGGGATCCTGGACGGCCACGGTGACCTCGCGGGCGTCCGGGCCGAGGTGGGCGTCGGCGAGCGCGGCCCCGGCGCGGGATACGTCGTCGGCCCGCGACAGGCGCATCACCAGGCGTTCCGAGCCGACCTGGCGCTTGAGCGCGGCGGGGGAGTCATCGGCCACGACCCGCCCGCCGTTGATCACCACGACGCGGTCGGCGAGGTGGTCGGCCTCGTCGAGGTACTGGGTGGTCAGCAGGATGGTGGTGCCGGAGGCGAGCAGTTCGCGGATCACCGACCACAGTTCGGCCCGGCTGCGCGGGTCGAGCCCGGTGGTGGGCTCGTCAAGGAAGAGGATCCTGGGGTTGGAGATCATGCTCGCGGCGAGGTCGAGGCGGCGGCGCATCCCGCCGGAATAGGTCGAGACCCGGCGGTTGGCCGCGGCGGTCAGGTCGAAGCGTTCGAGCAGCTCGCCCGCTCGCCGCCGGGCCTGCCTCCCGCCGAGGTGGTAGAGGCCGGCGAACAGCTCAAGATTCTCCCGGCCGGTCAGCAGGCCGTCGACCGTGGCCTGCTGAGCGGTCAGCCCGATCATGCGGCGCACCGCGACGCCCTCGCGGGTGACGTCGTGGCCGCCCACGGTGGCGGTGCCGCCGTCCGGCGCGAGCAGGGTGGTCAGGATGCGCACGGTGGTGGTCTTGCCGGAGCCGTTCGGGCCGAGCAGGGCCAGCAGCGAGCCGGTGGGCACGGTCAGGTCGATCCCCGCGAGCACCCGCGTGCCGCCGAAGGACTTGGTCAGTCCTCTGACGTGAACAGCTTCTGTGAATGGCGTACTGTGTATGACGTTCATAGTTTTACGATAATGCAGAATCCTAGGAGTGAGTCAAGGAGGAACCCGAATGGCGCAGGAGTGGTCGTTGCCGCCCGTCGTGGAGCGGTTGTGGGGGCGCGAGCCGGTCCCGCGCCGAGGGCCGAGACCGCGGCTCGACCTGGCCATGATCACCTCGGCTGCCATCGAGATCGCCGACGCCGAGGGTCTGACCGGGGTCTCGATGGCGAGCGTGGCCTCGCGGGTGGGGGTGGCGGCGACGGCGCTCTACCGATATGTCGGGAGCAAGGAAGACCTCCTCACCGCGATGGCCGACTTCGTCGTGCCGATGCCGCCCGACGCCGCGGGCCGGCCCTGGCGTGACTACCTCGCGCTCTGGACCCGCGCCCAGCGCGACATCCTCCTTGAGCACCCCTGGTTGTTGCCGATCGCGCGGCTCAGCCCGCCGCTCGGCCCCAGACGGCTGCTCTGGCTTGACCGCCTGCTCGCCGCGCTCGACGGCCTGGGGCTGGACGACGGAGAGAGGATCAACGTGGCCAGCGCCCTGGCCGGCTACGCGCTGACCGACTCGGCGCTCGTCACCACGGTCGGCGTAGGAGAGGCGCAGCTCGACGACGGGGGCATCGAGGGGGCCGGCGACTACGGCGAGGTCCTCGCCGGGCTGCTCGACCCCGAGACCTACCCGGCGCTGTCGGCCGCCGTGCGCGGGGGCGCGCTGCGCGGCGCCGAAGGATGGGTCGACGACGACTTCCGCTTCGGCCTCGAACTGCTCCTCGACGGCGTCGAGGCGCTGATCGCGCGGCGCGCGTCAGGGGATGATGCCGGCGGGAAGTAGCTGTTCGGTGAGCAGGCGGCGGACCCGGTCCGGCGTGGTCGCCCAGGGCCGCAGGAGCTCCCATCCATGGAAATATCCGAACAGGTACGGGCTTGTCGGCGATGGCTTGATCAGCCCCATGGCCAGCGCCACCTCGCTCTCGCTGTACAACGCCCACCGACCCAGGTAGGCGGCCAGGTCCGCCTCGCTCCTCCCCTCGTCCGCCATGAACACGGCGTTGCCCCAGACGCCCCACAACACGTTCTTCGCGTTGTGGATCGCGGCCAGGTCGCTCCCGTCGGGCCGGATACCGGCCTCGGGAAAGACGTGCTCGTCTAGCCAGGCCCGCGCCGCGTCGCCGGGGAAGACGATCTCCTCGGCGAGCAGGCCGAGGCCCTCGCTGAGCACGAACGACGGCGACACCATGAACCGTACGCTCTGGTCGTGCCGGTGCTCCTTGAGCATCGACTCGGCGATGTGCCCGGGATGGCCCTCGTGCGCGATGACGTACAGCAGGTCGGCCAGGTTGAACGGGATCGCCTTGTTGACGTGGATCGTGGACTTCAGCCCACCCTCGTACGCGCCGGCCGCGTGGAACGCCGCCCCCTCCACGAGCCGGACCTCCACACTCTCCTCCGGCAGCGGGATGATCGCACTCGTCCGCGCCCGCGTCTCGGCCACCGCCCTGGCCGCCAGCTCCGGAAGCCGCTCGATCGGCTGCAGCGTGTGGGCCGCCTGCCACGCCCGCATCCGGTCGGCCAGCGACCCGCCGGTCCTCGGGAGCGCCGCGTCCAGCTCCGCGTGCGCCTGCTCGAACACCTCCTCGGGCAGCCGCCGCGGCTCCAGGCCCAGGCACTCGCGCGCGTACTCGGCGAGTGGCAGCCGCCCGCCGTCCAGCCGGCGGGCGACGGCCCGCAGCGCGCGCACCTGCGCGGCCAGGTATGCCGACGGGGCGGACTCCAGCAGCCGATCCGCCTCCCCGGCCAGCTCGCCGGGGGGCGCCGGCGCCTCCGACTCCGCCGTCGCCCGCCACTCCGCCGGACCCGAGTAGATGAGCAGGCCGCCGCCCAGCAACTGGTTGACCCGCAACGCCAGCATCGCGTAGTCGTGCTGCCACCGCTGTTCTGCCATGGATTCTCCTCCTTCGTCCTGGGCGGCCTAAGCTAGCCGTACGGTTTTCCGTACAGTGCACGGAAGGGGGACGGAAAGGGCGCGGAGAAAGGGCGCGGAAAGGAAGTGGGAGCGTGCCGGAGTCCATCTGGTTCCGCGACGACGACCGGCCACGCCGGCCGCGCCTGACGCGCGAGCGCATCGTCACGGCCGCCGTCGCGCTGCTCGACGCCGAGGGTGGGGCCGGGTTCTCGATGCGGGCGCTGGCCGCGCGCCTGCGGGCGGGGACGATGTCGCTCTACGAGTACGTCAGGAGCAAGGAGGACGTCCTCGACCTGGCCCTCGACGAGGTGATCGGCGAGATCGAGCCCGCGGAGGCCGGCCCGTGGCGGGAGCTCCTGGTGCGCCAGCTCACCCAGAGCAGGCAGGTGATGCGCCGCCACCCCTGGGTGCCCGCGCTCACCGCCACGCGCCCCCTGCTCGGACCGAACGCGGTGGCCCGCTCCCGCGTGTTCTACTCCGCGCTGGCCGAGGCCGGGCTGAGCGGCGCCACGCTCGTCGCCGCCGTCGGCACGCTCAGCTCGTACGTCAACGGCTTCGTCGCATCGGAGAACACCTGGTGGGACACCGTACGCACGCCCGAAGCCGACGCCGAGATCCGTGGCAAGGTCAGCCGGCACCTTGACGACCACGTCGACGAGCTAGCCCGGCACGCCCAGGTGGACAACGGCGATTTCGACGCCCAGTTCCTGCTCGGGCTCGACCTCATCCTCGACGGCATCGTGACTCGCCTGCCACCCGGTTGAGGGAGCCGGCCGATGCCGGATTCCCCGGGCGCGATCGTTCCCGGCCTCCGCGGGACCGCCACGAACAGCGCAACGCGGGTCCCGGCCTGCGCGGCTCGTGGCGCTGACCGTGATCATGGTGACCGGTGGCCGCCCCTGGCGCGGTGGCTCGGGCGGGAGCCGGTCCACGCGGTCACCGCTGTTCCGTGACGGCCGCCAGCAGGGAGTCGAGCGCGCGCTGGGACGTCTGGAGCCGTTCGATGGTCTCGGCGATGCGCCGGCGCTCCCTCCGCAGGCTGCCGGCCATGCCCTGGCACCCGGACGGCACCATCCGCCCGCCGTCGTCATGCACGCAGTCGAGCAAACGCGCGATCACCGACGTCGGCAGGCCCGCGCCGAGCATCGCCCGGATGTGGCGGACGGCGGCCACGTCCGCGTCGCCGTAGTCGCGGTAGCCGTTGGGCAGCCGCGCGGGCCTGAGCAGGCCCTGCTCCTCGTAGTAACGCAGTAGCCGCCTGCTCACCCCGGTCTCCCGGGCCAGGTCACCGATCCGCATGTGTTCCCTTGACCTTCACATCGATGTGACGCCTTACCGTCTCACTGTCCAGGCCAACAACGCGAAGGAGCCGATGATGCCGGGTGTGGTGGTGATCGGGGCGGGACCGGGGATCGGGCGGTCCGTCGCCCGCCGGTTCGCGAAAGAGGGCATGGAGGTCGCCCTCGTCTCGCGGTCAGGGACGACGCTGGATCTGGACGGGGCACGCGCCTACCGGGCCGACAGCGCCGACGAGGACGAACTGCGCGCCGCGCTCGACGCGGCCGCCGCCGATCTGGGCACGCCGGACGTTGTGGTCTACAACGCGGCCGTCATCCGGCCCGACACGCCCGCCGAGGCGAGCATGCGTACGCACCTCGGCACCTGGGCGGTCAACGTGGTAGGTGCGCTGATCACGGCCGCGCACGTCGCACCCGCCATGGCCCGGCGTGGCGGCGGGTCTTTCCTCATCACCGGCGGGATGCCCGAGCCCAAGGCGGCCTACACCAGCCTCTCGCTCGGCAAGGCCGGTGTGCGGACCCTGGTGGACCTCCTCGGCGAGCAGTGGGGGCCGTCGGGTGTGCACGTGGCCAGCGTCACCGTGGCCGGGCCCGTCGCGCCCGGCACGGACTTCGACCCCGACGACATCGCCGAGCACTACTGGCGCCTGCACACCCAGCCGAGGTCCCGATGGGACCGGGAGGTCGTGCACGGAGGCGGCGCCGGTGGGTGAGCCCGGCACCCGCCGATGGCGGGTGTCCGTATGGGAGAGGCGGTGGCGGTCAGTGAGGTCGGACCGGGAACGGGGTGCCCGCGGGTCGTGTCAGCCGGCCCGGTGGCTCCCCTTAGCGGGTGAGCTTCCACAACCAGCCGATGGCGCGGAGCCCGAGCCGCGCCGCCACCCGCTGCGAGGAGTGGTTGTCCGCGCTCGTGCTGTAGAACAGGCGGGTGCCCGGCAGGAGATCGGCCCAGGTGGCGGTGGTCGCCGCGGCGAGGCCACGACCGCGGAACGCCGGTGCGGTCCACACCCCCGCCTCGGCGCCGGCGGTTGTCAGGCGCGCGGTGTGGCAGATGGCGGCCACCTGGTCGTCCGCCACGACCATTGCCCAGGGCGCGCCGTCGCGGCCGTCGAGGAGGTCGTCCCACTCATCGCGGGCCCAGGTGCAGGGTCGCAGGGAGCGTACGCGCTCGGCGTGCGCCGGGTCGTCCGACCGGAGCACTCCGGCTGCGGGAGCGTCGAAGGGCACCGGTGACGGCGGGATCAGGTAGCACGGCCCGCTGGACACCGTCGTCGTCTCTCCGAGGAGCACGCGGCACTGCTCCAGCACCTCCGGCGGCTGACAGGGGGTTGAAGGGTCGCCGCGGGCGACCAGATCGAGCAGCCGGGCGGTGAGCGCGCCGGGCACGTCGTGTCGCACCGCCGCGGTCATGCCGTCGGCCGCCACACCCATCACCAGGTCTTCCGGACCGGGCAGACGGCCGTGGTCGTCGAGGCGCCAGATGACGCCGATCTCGATGGCCAGCAGGTCGACGTCGCGAATCACGGTGGGTCTGCCTCCAGGTCGGTGCGGTGTAAGGACTGCTGCGCGGGACGTTCTGCCCGGGGACGAGTCTCTCATTTCGGGGCCGAGCCGGTGGCAGGGTCTGGCTCGGGTGGGGAATCGACCAGGGTGAACGCGGTGGTCGCGGCCACCCTGCCGTTGACGATCACGTCGAGCTCCCTCCCGCCCGGTGGCTCGTCACGGGTGGTGACCGGGCGGAAGGAATGGTTCTTGTGCAGGGTGAACGTCGCGCCGGGGCCACCGGCCGCCCGCTGGCCCAGGTGGAACACGCGGCGCGAGCCCGGGCGCCGGATCGCGTATTTCAGCAGCATCGGCCCCGGCGCGCCGGCCGTGACCGTGACGGTGAAGGACAGCTTCCCGCCGATGGGCACGGTGTCGGCCTCCAGGGCCAGCGCGTCGACCGCGCCGCTGCCCGGGGTGACGCCCATGAGCGCGAGCGCCTCGGGGTGGCCCGTGCGCAGCAGCCCGCGTGCCGCGTGCCGCAGCACCTTCTCCACGTGGGAGCCGCCATCGGACCGCCAGCGCGCGAGCAGCTCAAGAGCCACCTGGGGATGGTCTTTGGCCAGGTCGTTGACGTGGTTGGCGACCGAGCGGCGCACGTATTCGCTCGGGTCGTCGCGCAGGCGGTCGAGCAGGGGCAACGTCGGCCCGGGCGTCATCAGCCAGGCCACCCGCCCGGCCCACGGCAGCCGGGGCCGTGAGCCCTCGGAGGCCAGACGGCGCAGGTGCGCGTCGGGGGACTCGGCCCACGCATGCATGATCTTGAGTGCGTCGTCGTGATAACGCTCCAGAAAGGGGCGTACGGCGAACTCGCCCGTCGCGTACGGCGTGAGCGTGGCCAGCGTGGCCATCGCGGGCTCCAGATGTTCGAGCCCCGCGGTGGCCGTGTGGTCGGTGGCCGGCCAGCCGCTCCACATGTCGAGCCGCACCCGGGACGCGCCCTCGCGCACGATCTCGGCGGCCCGGGGATAGGGCAGCGGCAGCGCCTCGTGCAGCGCCGCCGCGACATGCCTGACGCGGTCTTTGAGCTCCAGCCCGCCGAGCCCGGCCAGGGCCCGCTCGGTGAAGCGGACGCGGGGGAACGGCGCCCAGGCCGCGGTCAGCCCTTCGGCCAGGACCTGCACGGAGGCAGAATTGATCATTTCTTTCAGTGGTCGGGGCACGGGCGATACTGTGCCAGCCGCCACCGACAGTTCTCGCCCTTCACGGCGCCGGCCCTTCCTGCGCGCGCCACTGAGGTGCGCAGGGGCACACCCGGCGACGCCCGCCTGCCCGCCGCCTGTGATCGGCCCGCCTGCCCGGGGCGCCACCGGGTGCTTGGAGGAGGCCGCCGGCGGCGCCGCGCCGGCGGCCTATGTGCTGTCCGGTGAGCTAGGCGCTTTCCGGCGCCTCCGGCGACAGATCGCGGTAGTACGCCTGCATGGCGGGGTGGTAGTCGTCGAAATCAGGCGTGGGTGAGCCGTCGCGGGAGGCCACGAGCATGTCGAGGTAGTACTCCCAGCCGGGCCCGACGTCGCCGGCCATGTCCGTGCCGTCCAGGTGCTGGACGAAGCGCAGATCCGTCGTGCCGGCGGATTCCGACAGCAGCACCTCGACCCGCCAGGCCCCGAACGCGTCGATCGCCGACACGGCCAGCCGGTGCGGCGGCTCGCAGGCCTCGATGCGCAGCTCACACCAGGGCTCCTGCTCCTCGTGCACCATCCGCACCTTGATCGTGCGGCCGGGCGCGGCCTCGCCCTCCCAGGGGCCGAACCAGCGGGCCGTGCGCTCGGACTCGGTGATGCTCGCCCACACGTCCTCGGCGGGCGCGCGGAAGGTCCGGGTGAGAACGAGATCGTCTCCTGAGGCCGTGCCGAACAGCCGGCCGGTGGGGATCGGGCTCATGCGGTGTTCTCCTCGCTGCTGTTGGTGTTGGGGCGGCTGGTGTTGGGGCGGCGCTCGCGGCGCGTTCGGTAAACCTCTGTCTCCAGTGCGTCGAAGCGGTGCTCCCACCCGGACGGCCGGGCGAACTGGGAGAGCCAGGCGAGCAGCTCGCCGAGCCTGCCGGAGTCGAGCGCGTAGAGGCGCTGCCTCCCGACCAGCTCGTCGCGCACCAGGCCGCTCTCTCTGAGCACGCGCAGGTGACGGCTCACGGCCGGCCTGCTGATCGCGAACTGCTCGGCGATCTGCCCGGCGGACAGCCGCCCGTCGCGCAGCATCTCCAGGATCCGCCGCCGCACCGGGTCGGCGATCGCTCCCGCCACTTCGTCCACGCAGAAAGCGTAACCTGTAGGTTACGCGTTGGCCAGAGTCCGGGTGCGTCTGGGCAACCTCCGGTTGCGCGTGATGACCGCAGGCGCGGGATGACCGAGCGGATCCGGCTCGGTGCAGCCCTGGGGCTCGCGTCAGCGCCGGCCCGCGGGCGTCGCGGGTGCACGACTCCCGGGCCTGGGCCTGGCCGCCATGGGCCAGGGTGGGGATCAGCCCGTGGACTCGCGCCACCTGTTGGTGATCGGCAGGCGGCGGTCCCGGCCGAAGTTCTTGGGAGTGATCTTGGGGCCTGGCGGATACTGCCTGCGCTTGTACTCGGCCACGTCCACCAGCCTGATCACCCGCGTCACCAGCTCGGGATCATGGCCGGCCGCGATGAGCTCCTGGGAGCCCATGTCCTTCTCCACGTAGTCGTCCAGCAGCCGGTCCAGCACCTCGTACGGCGGCAGCGAGTCGGTGTCGCGCTGCCCGGGCCGCAGCTCTGCGCTCGGCTCCTTGGTGATCGAGTTCTCCGGAATCGGCCGCTCGGCCTCTATCAGGAAGGAGGGGCCGGAGTGGGTGTTGCGCCACCTCGACAACTCCCACACCATCGTCTTCGGCACGTCCTTGATCGGGGCGAAGCCGCCCGCCGAGTCGCCGTACAGCGTGGAGTAGCCCGTCGCGAGCTCGCTCTTGTTGCCCGTCGTCAGCACCAGGTGGCCGTGCTCGTTGGACAGGCCCATGAGGATCATGCCGCGCACTCTGGCCTGGATGTTCTCGGCTGCCAGGCCGGACAGGTCGATCTCCTTCTCGTAGGCGTTGACGATCTCGGCGATCGGCACGATCGCCGACCTGACGCCCTGCCTGCGCACCAGCTCTTGCGCGTCGGTCAGCGAGTGGTCGGAGGAGTAGCGGGACGGCATGAGCACGACGTGGACGCGCGAGGGGCCGATGGCGTCCGCGGCGATCGTGGCCGTCAGGGCCGAGTCGATGCCCCCCGACAGGGCCAGGATGACCGACTCGAAGCCGTTCTTGGCCACGTAGTCGCGGACGGCCAGCACCAGCGCGGAGTAGACCTCGGCATGCGGGTCCAGCCGCTCGGCGATGGGGGCGGGCGCCGGGGGATAGGAGGCGACCGGGTCGGCCGACAACACCAGCCGCTCGACCGTGATCGTGGTGCCGTCCCCCGCATCGTACGGGAACGTCCCCGTCTCCGCCTGCGAGGGCGACAGGTCGAGGTCCACGACCAGCAGCTCCTCCCTGAACTGGCCGGCCCGCGCCAGGAGCTCGCCCGAGCCGTCCACCACGATCGAGTCGCCGTCGAAGACCAGCTCGTCCTGCCCGCCGACCTGGTTGACGTAGACGAGCGCGCACCCCGCCTCGCGCGCCCTGCGCGCGCACAGCTCCAGGCGGACGTCGTCCTTCTCCTTCTCGTACGGCGAGGCGTTCGGGACGACGAGCAGCCCGGCTCCCGCCTGCCCGGCGACGGACACCGGGCCGCCGTCCTGCCAGAGGTCCTCGCACACCGCGATGGCCACGTCGACCCCGTGCAGGCGGAAGACGGGCAGCCGGTCGCCGCGCACGAAGTAGCGGTATTCGTCGAACACCCCGTAGTTGGGCAGGTGGTGCTTGGCCGTACGGGTGACCACCTCGCCCTTGAAGAGCAGCGCGGCGGCGTCGAGCGGCGCGCCCTTCGGCTGGCCGGTCCTGGGCGCCAGGCCGGCGCGGTCGACGTAGCCGACGACCACGGGCAGCTCGCCGAGTCCTTCCCGGTCCAGCCTGCGCGCCACCTCTTCCAGGGTCCTGATGCTGGCGTCCACGAACGACGTACGCAGCACGAGGTCCTCGACGGGATAGCCGGTGAGGAACATCTCGGTGAAGACGACCAGGTGGGCACCGCGTTCGGCGGCGTCGCGGGTCCACACGATCAGCCGGTCCGCGTTGGCCGCCAGATCGCCGACGGTCGGGTTGGTCTGTGCCAGGGCAATCCGCAGTTGAGCCACGCGCACAGCCTAATACGTCCCGATTTTTATCGTCCAAGCGACGAAAAGTGACATATGTCGCTCAACGGCGCCGGATCGCGGGGCCGAGCGCCAGCATGCCGAGCGCCGACATCGCGCCGACCCCGCCGATCGTGAACCACAACGCCTTCGAGCCCAGCTCCAGCAGCGGACCGCCGATCAGCGGCGCCAGCACCGCGGCCATCGACCACGCGAAGCCGAACAACCCCGAGTACCGCCCGCGCAGATGCGCGGGGGCGAGCGCGGCCACGACGGCGCCGGGGACGCCGGCCGTGATGATCTCTCCCGCCGTCCACACCGCGATCGTCACGGCCAGCCCGAGCGTGCTGGTGACGAACGCCGTCATCGCGAACCCCAGCCCCATCACGGCCAGCCCCGTCGCGAACGTGCGGGAGGCGTCCCTGCGCCCGAGCCAGCCCGACACGAGCGGCTGCACGAGGACGATGAGCACCCCGTTCAGCGCCATGGCCAGCCCGAACTGCCCCGGCGACAGCTTCACGACCTCCGTCATAGCCACCGGCAGCATGGTCATCGTCTGCCCGTAGACCAGCGCGTGGCCCAGCACGACCAGCGTGAACCCCACCATCACCCGGTCGCGCAGCACCACGCCGAAGCCGCCGGCGGACTCCCTCGCCTCCGGCCTGGTCTCCGGCACGGCCCGCCACACCAGCGCGGCGAAGACCACGCAGGAGACCGCGTCGATCCAGAACAGCCAGACGAAGCCGAGCTCCGCCAGCCGGCCGCCGCTCGTCATGCCGATCGCGTAGCCGAGATTGATCCCCCAGAACAGCAGCCCGTACGCCCGGGGCCGTTCCGAGGGGGAGACCAGGTCGGCGACCAGGGCGGTCGAGGCGGGCCTGTAGACGTCGATCACCAGGCCGAGCGCGAACATGGAGACCAGGATCGCCGGCAGCGTGGAGCTGTAGCCGAGCGCCAGCATGCTCACGGCGGTGGCCACCATGCCGCCCGACAGCGTGGCCCGGCGCCCGATCCGGTCCGTGAGCACCCCGGCGAGCAACTGCGACAGCAGCGAGCCGGCACCGTAGACGCCCATCACGAGTCCCGCCGCGGCCAGCGACAGGCCGCGGCTCTGCGTCAGGTAGACGCCGGTGAAGGGGACGACCATGGTGCCCAGGCGGTTCACCAGCGTGCCGCCCCACAGGGCCCAGAACGGGCGGGGCAGCCCGCCCACCATGGACTGGAGGAAGGACGGCTTCCCCTGCGGGTCTGACGGCTTCTCGGCAGCGATGCGTGACACGCAAGGAATCGTGATATGTCCGTCTTTGGGTTGCGAACGATTTAGGGCAGACTAAAAGCATGTCGATCACCTGGGTGCTCACCCCGGAGGACGTCGCCCGCATCCGGTTCGCGTTCTCACCCATGTGGGAGCTCGTCGCGAGCCTGCGCACCCTCCAGGGGCCCGCCCGGCAGTCAATCCACCTGCCGTGGATCAAGGCCGTCCGGCCCCGGCTCGCCGGGCTCGACCTGAGCGAGCTGTTCGCGCTCGTCCCGCCGACCGGCTACCTGGCCGACTTCATCACCCCGCCGCCGGACACGCCGATGCCCGACTTCGCCGCCGAGCTCGACCGGGTCAGGCGTACGCCGCCGGAAACGGCCCGGCGGGAGGCCCTGCGGGTCGAGGGAACCGACCGGGCGGTGGTCGAGCGGTTCACGGCCGACCCCGAGGCGGGCGTGGCCAGGGTCGCGCGGGCGCTGGAGGCGTACTGGAAGACGTGCTTCGCGGAATTCTGGCCGCGCGTGTACGGGCTGCTGGAGCGCGACGTGCTGCGCCGCTCCCGCCGGCTGGCCGAGGGCGGTGCGCGCCAGTTGTTCGCCACGCTTGACCCCGCCGTCACCTGGACGGGGGAGAAGCTGCTCATCGACCGGCCGTGGTGCGCGGTCGAAGGGGTGCGCGGCGACGGCCTGGTGCTGGTGCCCAGCGCGTTCTGGTGGCCGTCGGTGGGGGTGATCACGGCGCCGTACCAGCCGATGCTCGTCTATCCCGTGCTCGGCGTGGGCACGCTGTGGGAGCAGGGGCCACCGCCCGCCCCCGGCGCGCTGGCCGCGCTGATCGGCAGGAGCAGGGCGCAGATCCTCCTCGCGCTCGCCGAGCCCGCCACCACCACGGCCCTGGCCGCCCGCATGTCGCTCACACCGGGCGCCGTCAGCCAGCACCTCGGCGTGCTCAGTGGCGGCGGGCTCGCGGTGGGGATGCGGATCGGCAAGCAGGTCGTCTACCGCCGCACCCCCACGGGCGACATGCTCGCGTGCGGTCATGCGTAGCGCTGGGACTCCAGCAGCCAGTCGAGGTGGGCGCGCGGCGCCGCCAGGTAGGCGCAGGCGACCTTGCTGACGTCCCTGGCCGCCTTCGGCGCGAGATCGGCGAGCGGCAGCCGCCTGGCCGCCTCCTGCATGTCCTGACATCGATCGGCGATCCGGTCCAGCACCCACGCGGTCGCCTCCCGCTCGCCCAGCCCGAGCTGACGCATCGCGAGCACGACGAGGTTGTGCACGTCGCCGCGCTCCTTCGGCCGCGAGGCGACGTCGTTGCACCACGCGGTGACGTCGCTGCAGGCGTCCACCAACCGGCGCCAGGGCTCGCCGTCGTGGACCCAGCCCGGCACCTCCACCCGCAGGCACGGCTCCACCAGGTCGTACAGGTAGGGCCCCACCGTGCCCCTGCGGAGCTCGGGATATTCCTCCAGCGTCGGCATCCGGCCGGCCGCCCTGTTGTCGGCCTCCGTACGGCACGCGTCGTGCTGTCGCTGCAACCCCACCGCGAACCTCGACCGCCACCGGTCGCTCATCCGCGCGCTCGTCACCCGCCACAGGTCGGCGAACGCCGCCTCCAGCGGATGGCCGGCCGCGCCCCTGAGCATGCCGTCGAAGATGTCCAGCCGGCACGACCCCTCGTCCAGCTCGTCGTCCAGATGGAACAGCCACGTCAGCCACTGCGCGAACAACGCCGCCGCGGCCGCGTCGAACTCGGCGAAGGCCCGGCCGGCCATCCGGTGGAAACCGACGCCGGGATCGGCGCGCAGGCCGGTGCGCCTGGCCCAGTCGAGGACCGCGGCCTCGATCGCGTACACGGCCGGGTGCATCCGGCACGGCGCCGCCATCGCGGGCACCCGCTCGGTGAGCGGCAGCAGCGCCACGGCGGCCGAGCCGCCCCTGCGCGGCAGGGGCAACATGGACGTCAGCGCCGAACGCAGCGCGGTGCGCACCGTGGCGAACACGGTGGTGCTCGTGGTGCTGTTCACGGTCATCTTCGCGGTCGTCTTCACAGGGGTCTTCACAGCGGCCCGAAGAGCCAGTTGCCCGCGGCGTTGGGGTCGCCGCTCCTGTAGTACTCGGCAGCGGCCCGGACCAGCCCGTCCACGGTGAGCGTGCCCCTGCCCTCCCTGTCGAGCCGGTCGAACGCCTCGTCCACGTCGTCGTAGGCCACGCCGAACGCGCACAGCAGCGTACGGAACTCGGCGGGGCCGACGATTCCGTCCCCGTCGGCGTCGCACAATTCCGCCACCGCCACCGTCGCCGGCCTGAACACCGGGTCGTAGCGGTCGCCGGTGACGAACGCCGCCGTCATCCCCTTGCGGAAATCCTCCCGTGCGACACCGGAGTCGCCGTCGCGCTCGAGCGCCAGCGACAAGGTGGACCAGATGCCGTCGAAGCTGCCGACCAGGCTCGCCCCGGTGACCGAGGTGGGGGACTCCCCGAAGCCCACCAGAATGCGGGCGCCCAGACCCAGCAGGTCCTCACGCTCGACGACGCCGTTGCCGTTCGCGTCGATGTGGTCGAACGCTCGATCGAGCTTGTGATTGAGCAGGTCGATAGCCACCAATGCCTCCCCCGAGACTGACTGCGTGATCACAGTAAGTCGGGGCGGGCCCTTTGTCAGCGAGGCTCGCACCGGCTTGTTCACGGGCCCCTCCCACGGCACCCCCCGTAACGTGTGCGAAACACGGACACGGCATCCTGGTAAGGGACCCGTACTGTCGTCTTGAGGGGATGCCGTGGACCGCCAGCAGGAGTTCGTGCTCCGCACGCTCGAGGAACGCGACATCCGGTTCATCCGGCTGTGGTTCACCGACGTGCTCGGCTTCCTCAAGTCCGTCGCGATCGCCCCCGCGGAGCTGGAGGGCGCGTTCGCCGAGGGCATCGGCTTCGATGGCTCGGCCATCGAGGGCTTCGCCCGGGTCTACGAGTCCGACATGCTCGCCAAGCCCGACCCGGCCACGTTCCAGATCCTGCCCTGGCGCAGCGAGACGCCGGGCGCGGCGCGCATCTTCTGCGACATCCTCATGCCCGACGGCTCGCCGTCCCACGCCGACCCTCGCTGGGTGCTCAAGCGCACGCTCGCCAAGTGCGCCGACATGGGCTTCACCTTCTACACCCACCCCGAGATCGAGTTCTTCCTGCTGAAGAACCGGCCCGAGCCGGGCGGGCGGCCCGAGCCGATCGACTCGAGCGGCTACTTCGACCACACCCCCCACAGCGCCGGCCACGACTTCCGGCGCCAGGCGATCATGATGCTGGAGTCGATGGGCATCTCGGTGGAGTTCAGCCACCACGAGGGCGCGCCCGGCCAGCAGGAGATCGACCTGCGCTACGCCGACGCGCTGACCACGGCCGACAACATCATGACCTTCCGCCTGGTCATGAAGGAGGTCGCGCTGGAGCAGGGCATCTGGGCCTCGTTCATGCCCAAGCCGTTCACCGAGCACCCGGGCTCCGGCATGCACACCCACATGTCGCTGTTCGAGGGCGACCGCAACGCCTTCTACGAAGCCGGCACCGACTACCGCCTGTCCAAGATCGGACGCTCGTTCATCGCCGGGCTGCTCAGGCACGCCGCCGAGATCACCGCCATCACCAACCAGTGGGTCAACTCCTACAAGCGGCTCTGGGGCGGTGCCGAGTTCATCGCCGGTCAGGGCGGCGAGGCGCCCTCCTACGTGTGCTGGGGCCACAACAACCGGTCCGCGCTGGTCCGGGTGCCGATGTACAAACCGCACAAGGGCGGTTCGACGCGCATCGAGTTCCGCTCGCTCGACTCGGCGTGCAACCCCTACCTCGCGTTCGCGCTGATCCTGGCGGCCGGGCTGAAGGGCATCGAGGAGAGCTACGAGCTGCCCCCCGCGGCCGAGGACAACGTGTGGACGCTCACCAGCGCCGAGCGGCGGGCCCTCGGCATCCAGCCGCTGCCCGGGTCGCTGGACGAGGCGATCGCCGTCATGGAGCGCAGCGAGCTGGTGGCCGAGACGCTGGGCGAGCATGTCTTCGACTTCTTCCTGCGCAACAAGCGGGCCGAGTGGCGCGACTACCGCCGCACCGTCACCGAGTTCGAGCTCAGCCGCTACCTGCCCGTGCTGTAAGTCCAGGTCAGCGGCGGTTTTCGTCCGAATGACAGCGCTGGGTCAAGGGTGTAGCGCCCATGACCCAACGTTGTCTCGCTAGCTCTGGGCCGTCTGTGGGCCGTCGGACTGAGATTTCGTAGTCTCATAGACCCCGTCCACGGCCCGGCGGGTCCGTCCCTCGCTGCTCGGCATCAGGTGCGTGTAGACCCTGAGAGTGAATCCTGGGTCACTGTGGCCAAGGTACTGGCTGAGAGCCTTGATGCTCTCGCCGGCGTCCAGCAGAACCGAGGCGTAGAAGTGCCTCAACGCATGCATGCCGTGCTCGCGGGCAGCTTGATGTCGCTCTCCGCTCTTCGGCTCCGGGATGACGCCGCCCCTCACGAGAGCGGGCTTCCAGGCGTACATGTTGAAGTCGCTCCGCCTGACCGGGCCGCCGTCCTTCCGGGAGAAGAGCAAGACCTTGGTGACCGGGGGTCCGTCGGGAGTGCGCCAGGGCAGCGTGACCTTGGCCGGTGGGTAGAGCTCCAGGTGTGCCTTCACCACCTCAGCTACGCGGTCCGAGAGAGGGACGTCACGCTCTTTCTCCCGCTTGGGAGGAGCGAAGACCAGGCGACCGTTGACGACCTTGACCTGGTAGGCAACGTGTAGCCAACCGGCCTCGAAGTCCAGTTCGTCGAGCGGCAAGCCGAAGATCTCGCCTTGCCGAAGCCCGCATCCGCCGCCGAGGTCGGTCATGGCCTGGTAGTGCTCGGGGAGTCCCGCCCGGACTGCGAAGACGCGTTCAGCCGTCCACGGCTGAACGCGTCCGCGGGCGGGAATGGGTGCTCTGACTGATCGTGCACTGCACGGATTCTTGGTCAACAGGCCGTCGTCTATGGCGGCGGTGAACACGGCGGACACGCTGCCGAAGATGACGCGACGGTAGGACGATGCGGGAAGCGAACCCTCCAACTCGCTCAGCCACTGGCGAATGTGGCCAGGCTGAAAGGAGTCGAGCGGGCGCGTACCGAGGTAGGGGATGGCGTGCCGGCGGAGCTGTGTCGCTACGGACACTCGAGTGCTCAGGTCCGTGGTCTGGGAGGCCAGCCAGCGGTCGGCGTATTGCCCGAAGGTGATTCGGGCGGCACGGGGGTCGATGTACTGCCCGCGTGACATGTCGGCCTCAATGCTGGTCAACCATTCCTCTGCCCGGCGCTTCTGACGGTCTGGAAAGGAACAGCTTTTCTCGGTGCCATCAGGACCGACGTAGCGGGCGCGGTATCGCATGCCTGTCCCGTACCGGTCGGTGCGGACGCGCTTGGGTTTGCCGTCGGCTCCGGCCTCGGTCTTGTACCAACGGTCTTGAACGTGTCCAGCCACGTCAGCCCTCCTCTCGCTGAGTCTGCTTTGCGACCCACGCGAGTACCGCCGTCAGGTCGTAGCGGAGGTGACGGCCGACACGGAATCCGGGCGGGCCTGTGCGCTTACGCCGCCATTGGTAGACGGTCTCCTTCGGCACGTTGAACATCTCGGCCAGATCCTCGGGGGTGAGAAAGTGCGGTGCTGCTGTCGTTGGCATGATGGATGTGCCTCTCTGATGGGGTGCGGCCCCTGCCGGTTCTGCTTTGCCAGCGCTTCCGGCGGGGTCGCTTCAGGTGTCATTCGCAGGTGGTCTTGGGCGTTTTCTGGAGGGGTAGCCGTCCCAGCCGTCCCAGCCTCATTTGTGCTGGTCAGGCTGGGACGGCTTGTTTTGCTGGGACGGCTAAGCCGTCCCACGGTCCGAAGCCGTCCCGCGCTGACCTGCGATGACAAGGCTGGGACGGCTGGGACGGCTACCCCCCTCGAACAGCGGGATTTCGGCGTGCGGCGGGGCGTCCGGAGGTGTCGGCGTGGGGCAGTAGCGTGCCCAGGCGTCGGTGAAGTCGGCTCGTTGGTAGCCCTTGGCCTGGGTGCCGTCGGTGAAGCGGATGTTGGCTGAGCGGATCTCGTACTCGCGCAGGATGACTCCGAGCTTCATCGCGGTGAGCCCGGTGGGTCCGTAGTCGGCCCAGGGCGCTTCAGGGTCGGCCTTGAGCCGTTCCAGCAGGGTTGCGGTGGGCAAGGCGGGATCGGTGCCGAAGGCGGTGCGGCAGTCGGCCAGCAGCCGTACCCGGGCGGAGGTCTGGCCGTTGTCGTCGGCTTCGGCGGTGAGGGCGAGGACGGCGGCGCGGGCGTCGTCGGGCCAGTGGCCGCCGGCGTGGTCGGCCACGGCGACGAGCGGTTCCCAGGTGTCGGCGGCGCGGTCTTCCACCGGCATGGCGGGTTCGGCCCGCTCCAAGACGGCCAGGTCGGCGCGGAGCCAGGCGCGCAGCTCGGCTGCCAGCTGGCGCAGAGCAGGCCGGTCGCGTTTGTGGCGGTAGGGCGAGACAGTTTCGCCGGGTCCGCGGCGGCGCATGCGGATGACGACGGCGCGGTCTTCGATGGTGTCGGGCATGGCGCCGATTCCGGCGAGTGCGGCCATGGCGAAGGTGGGGATGCTCTCCACGCGGTGGGTGTTGGCGTCGTAACGTTTGGCCGGCCGGTTGCGCTGGTGTCCGGCATTCAGCAGGCCGCGGAGGTCTTCGTTGCCGTCGGCTTTGGGGCCGAAGATGGTGTCGGCTTCGTCGACGAGCATGGTGGGAGGGTCGTCGCTGATGGAGCGGTAGACGGCGGCGCTGCTGCTGTTGACGGTGATGAACGGTTCGTGGCAGGTGGCCTCCACCACGTCCAGCAGCCGGGACTTGCCGCAGCGCTTCTCCGGGGCGCGGATGACCAGGCGTGGGGCGTGTGCCCAGGCGGGTTGGGCGTGGGTGGCGGCGATCCACAGCACAACGGCGTTGGCGGCCTCCGGCGTGGGGAGGATGACGTATCGGGTGAGTGCGGCCAAGAGCGCGTCCAGCAGGGTCGCGCCGTGGCTGTTGGGTTGGTTCACGAGATCAGTGCTCCCAGAGTTGCGGTGGTGCGGTCATGCGGCGACGGTGCGGGGGCGTTGGGCGCCCGCGCGTAGGCCGGATGCGATGGTGGCTCGGGCTTCGGCCGGTGGGCGGCCTCGGCGGACGCTTGCCGGTTGTCGCCGAGGCCGCGTCCGGTCGTAGCGGTTGCGAAAGCGGCTGCGGTTTGATCAGCCGAACTCTCCTGGCCAGTACGTGATCGGCCACGCACCCCTGGTCCCGGGCTCAACGAACAACCGGGCGCTGAACTCGTACCACCCGACCCGGCGTAGGTCGAACGTGGCGTAGCCCTGACGGATCGTCGCTCGTACCCGGTTGGCGCCGCCGTCGAGGACAGTCAGCGGGTCGTTCACCACGGCGTCGGGTGGGAAGTGGATGTGCCGGATGTACTCGGCGACGGCCGCCGTCATTCGCTCGGAGCTGACGTGACCAAGCACGTACAGATGATCGTGGTCCTCGCTGTCATAGAGATCGAGGCCCGCAGCAGGAAATCCCTTGGGGGGCCGGTTGCGGCGGCGGTGCCAGGTGGCCAGCAGACCGCGAATGACGTGGGAAAGGATCAACATGAACGGGGCCTCCGAACGTGTGCTGCGGTCATGCGGCGACGGAGCGCGGGCGTTGGGCGCCTGCGCGTAGGCCGGATGCGATGGTGGCTCGGGTTTCGGCCAGTGGTAGTCCGGCGTCGCCTCCTCCCTGTTCCAGCAGGGTTGTCACCTCCTGCTGGTTGAGCGCGCCGCCGGCCACGAGTTGGCCCAGGGCGATGGCGGCGAGGTAGAGGGCGCCGTTGCGCTGGCCTATCGGGGCGGTGGTGATGCGCTGGAGTTCGCGGGTGAGGGCGGCGTGTAGGTAGGCGCCGCGCCGCCCGTCGGGCAGGGTGAGCCGTACGG
>NZ_SMKP01000266.1:0-11309 GCF_004349015.1 Nonomuraea diastatica | reverse complement strand
GGATCGGTGTGGCCAGGATCAGGGCTTCGCTCAGGTCGTCGGTGTCGCCGCGCGCGGAGAAGCGGGCCAGCAGGGCCTGCGCCAGCGCCTGCTGGGCGGGGGCGGGGTCGCGGGCGATCTTGAGGGCGAGTTCGGCCGCCTGGCGGGCGCAGTCCACGGCGTCGTCCAGGTCCTCCGGCCGTCCCGCCCGCGTGGCGCGCCACCGCAGCACCTCGGAGATCAGCCCGTACGCCTCCGCCCGCAGCGCCGGCCGGTCACCGGCTGCCAGGGCCTCGCGCAGCGCGGCGACGGCCTCGTCGGCGCTCTCTGCGCTGAGACGCAGCTTGAGCGCCCGGCCGAGCAGCAGCAGCACCTCGGCCCTGGCCGCGTCGTGCCGGTCCTGGGCGGCGAGCGCCGCGTGGGCGGCCGCGACCGGCTCGGCCGGATCACCGCCGGTGGCGACGGCTCGTGTGAGGAGCGCGTTCGCCAGGGCGGCGAGCAGGCGGGCACGCTCGGGGTGGCCGGTGGGCGCGAGCACGGCCCCCTCGCGTGCGGCGTCGACGGCGGCGTCCAGGTCGGCGAGGTCACCGGTGGCGGCGTAGCGCCTCCGACAACGCTCGCCCAGCAGAATGAGCCGCGCGACGGGGTCGGCGCCGAGTCCCCGGACCGTCTCCCCTGGCGTCACGCGGATCGCCTCCAGCATCTCCATGCCGGCTTCGAGCGACCGCTCGTCCCCCGTGACCACGAACCACTCGACCAGCCCGGCCGCGTAGGGAGCCACCACCCCGGACGTGGCCCACGGCTCGTGCCAGAAGTCCAGCGCGCACTGCCCCACCCTGATGAACGCCAGCAGGGCACCGTCCGCCAGCGACCGGTCGGCCCGCTCACGGGTGAGGTCGACGAGCGTGCGCAGCGCCTGCGATCTCTCCTGGCTGCCCGGAGGGCTCTGCGCCGCCCTCAGGTACGCCCTGACCAGTTCCTCGTCGCCGGGCGCGGCGCAGGTGAGCGCGTCCGCCAACTCACCCGTGTGAGCGACGGGGTCGGCAAGGGCCGCCCGGAACAGCAGGTGCACGGCGTCGTCGGCGGCCTCAGGCGCGCCCGTCTCCTCGTGCAGCCGCACCAGGCCGCCACCCAGCGCGGCCAGCGCGCCGGGCGCCCACGCGGGGCCGGTCGCACGCATGCGGTTGCCCGGCCCGGCGGATTCGGCGGAGCGGCCGCGTTCGGGCGACCCGACGGGCTCGGACGATCCGACGGATTCGGATGATCCGACTGGTTCGTCCGTTCTGCCGGGGCCGGGCGACCGCACAGGGTCAGGCGAACCGGCGGGATCACCGGTTCGCGCCGGACCGGGCGAGCGGGTGGGGTCGGGCGCGCGTGCCGCGTCGGATGCGTGTGCCGGGTCGGGCGAACGTACGGGGTCGGGCGGACGTACGGACTCCTGCAGCAGCAGCTCGCCCATCCGCTCGGCGACCTCCTCCGCCCCCGGACGCGCCATCGCGTGCCGGACCAGGGCCTGGATCAGCAGCCCCACGTGCGGGTACGCGCCAGGGTCCACAAGCCGGAAGATCTCCTCGACCAGACCGGCCCAGCCGTCGGCCGAGTCGCCGGAAGGCATGCTGGAGCCCCGCAACCGCTCGGGCAGCCGCCCTGGGTCGAGCAGCGCCACGGCGGCGAAGAACGCGCCCGCCACCGCGGCGTCCTGCGTGATCCGCTGGTCGAGCCGGTAGCGGGCGAGGTGCAGCATGCCGATCAGGCGCCATGCAACGGCGTCGGAGCGGTCGCCGGCGCACGCGCGCATCGCCTCCTCTGCCTCGGCCAGCGCCACGGGATCCCAGATCAGCTCGGGATCGGCGGCCTGCTCGAAGCGTTCGATGCGGGCGGCCAGTGCCTCGGCCGGATCGGTCATGGCCAAAGGCTCTCACCAGCGTGCGTCCGCGTACAGACGTGCTGATCACGGTGTCAGCTCGATCAGGGAGACGCCGGGCATCGGCAGGTCGGACGTCAACGTGACGGTCCCGCCCTCGACGGTGCGCGGAGGGGCCGCCTCGTCGAGCGTGTTGGCCGCGCGGAGCCTGTCCCACTGCTCATCCGCAGGCCACGCGCCGCCGCCCATCGACCGCCAGACCGCCTCGACGTTGGAGTGGTCGTGGTCGATGCGGTGGTGGGTGACGGTGTGCGGGCCGTCGAGCCCGTCGACGGTCAGCTCGATCGTGCGTTCTCTGTAAGCGCTTACACCCATGCAGTGGGCCAGGGTCGCCAACTTCTCGTACAGACCCAGGCACGTAACGGTGAGGTCACGCCGGTCGCGGGTAGACAGGGTGCATGCTCTACGGCAAGGAACATGTCCAGCGTTATCAGGAAACCGACGGCGCCGAAGGACACGACTGGAACAACACCACGGTGCTCCTCCTCACCACCAAGGGCCGCAGATCAGGCCGGCCGTACACGACGCCGCTCATCTACCAGCGACACGGCGACGACCACGTGATCGTGGCCTCCAAGGGCGGCGACCCCGACCATCCGGAGTGGTACAAGAACCTTCTCGCCAACCCGGACGTCGACGTGCAGGTGAAGGACCAGCGGTTCAAGGCCCGCGCCCGCACGGCGACCGCGGAGGAGAAGCCGGAGCTCTGGCGGCTGATGACGGCCACCTGGCCGGACTACGACAACTACCAGCGCCAGACCGACCGCGAGATCCCGCTCGTCGTCCTCGAACGCATCGCCTGACCCCGCGAAATCTGCTATCTCACCGGGACGAACTCCACGTAGCCGTTGCTCCAGCCCGTGTACCAGTCATATGTCTCCGAGACGGTCAGCCCTCGGGAGATCATCGTCTGCTCGAACATGCCCCGCAGTTCCTCGGAGCTGGCCTCGACGTCACCCTCGGCGGTCAGCTCGATGGTGCCCAAGATCCTGTCGGTGCGAACCTCTCTCACCTGCAGCACGCTCACTCCTGTTCGAAAATCGATCGTGACCCTGAAGCGTTCTCGGCGATCTTCAAGAACCGGTGCCAGGTGCCATCGAACCAGTCCGTACGCCCAAGACCTTCGAAATACGGCCGCCCCGACCAGATCCGGGCGGCCAACCGCTCCACGTCCGTCGGGCTCAACTCGTTTTTGATGTATGCGTAGTCCTTCAGGATCATTCCGTCCCACTTTCGCGACACCCAGTAGTCGGCGAAGGGAGAGTTCGTCATCTCGGCCACCTTGCCTCTGTACTGCTCGGGGAGTTGGTAGAAGGCCCCCGACATGTCGATGCCCCACACATCGCCGTTCTCGTCGCGGATGATGTTGCGGAGATTGGCGTCCGCGTCGACGCCGAGGACGTGAAGGAACCCGAGGAGCTTGGCGGACAGGTTCGTGGGCAGCACCCCCATCCCCAGCAGTGCGGCGCCCGTGCCCACGAACGGCATCACGACCGTGGTCGCGTCGACCCGGTAGACGGGCGGGACGTTTGCTCCAAGGCGTTCTCCGAGGATCGACCCGAGCACCTCGGCATCGGCCTCCCTCCTGATCCGCACCTCCTTCAGCACCCAGTCCGCGCCCTCGAAGTCGAACGTGCGTACCCGGCGCGCGTTGATCCCACCACCCAGATTGCCGCCGTCGTTCTCGCCCAGTTGCTGGACGGCCTCCATGAGTAAGGGCGGCATCGGCCGGAACCCTGGATGCGGCGGGATCGGGGAGACCGTCGGCCGGCCGAGGCCTCCGTGTCCTGGGTCGCCAGGGTTCGGGGTGACGGCGATCGGCTCGGCTCGGTGATTGATGAGCAGGTCGATACGGTTGCGCGCACTGCCCGGGCCGCCCGTCTGGTCCAGCCCGGACAACGCAGGCCCGGGGTCCGGCCCCCGGGCGGCGTGAGTGGCCGGAACCGCACGCGTGCCCGGCCCGGCGGCGCCGTCCGGGCTGGAGGGCGCGAGATCTTGCCCCGGTGGGCGGGCGACGGGGGAGGCGTCCTGTGAACGGGTGGCCTGGCCACCGCCCTCTCGCCTGATCACGGGATCGGGCCTGTGCGAGCCTTCCGGCCCGGCCAAACGCTCACCGCCGACGTGCGGCGCGGCGCCCGGCGCCGGACGCTCCGGGGTGGCGGGCATCTCCGCCCGGTGGGCGGCGGGAGTCGGCTCCGGCGGCGCGGCCCTGTCGCCTGGGCTGTCAGACGGACGTGCGGGCGCGTGACCCCCCGCCGGCGGGGCGTCGCGTACGGCACCCGCCAGGCCGGTCTCGGGCGCCGGACCACCGCTCTCCCGTCGGACCCCGCTGCCGTACGGATCTTGCCCATCGCGGACGCCCTCGGGGTCGTACGGCGTGCTCTCCGCGCGCGAAGGCCGGGGATCATCCGAGCCGGGGGGTTGATGAGGCGACCTTCCTGGAGCCGCCGCCGGATCATGCGCGGGTGGTGGACCGCTATCCGTATGCCGCGCGGTCCCGGGATTCCAGCTTGCCCAGTGCGCGTCCGCCCCTCCCAGCGCCCCTGCCGTGGTGCCTTTCGCCACCATCTCCCAGTCGATCGGCTGGCCGCTCAGCAGCATGGTGGCCAGCGTGGCCCCACCGCCCGCCACGGCGGAATGCCCCATCAGCCCCAGAACGGACCGAGGCGGCAACAACCCCGTGCTCAACGTCAGCGAGACGCCGGTGAGGGCTCCGGATACCGCCGACCAACCCACCTGATCCCAGTCGATCTCCTCGCGCCGGGACTGGCTCGCCTGGACGTACAGGTCGATGCCGCCCATCAGCGTCCCGAAGAGCGCCACGTTGAACAACAACCTGTTGCGCAGCTGCCGCACTGTCATCCTGGCGGCCTGCGCCCGGGCGCCGGCGGCAGCCCACGCCACCCCCGACGCCGGCGACACCATCGCCCAAAGCAGCCAGGACAGCTGCACGATGAGCAGCAGCACCGAAGCTTTGATCATGCGCTTGACGTACTGAACCTGCACACCCAGGTCGTTACAGGCCAGCGCCAGCCCCGCCAGGCGTTTGAGCAGCTCTTCCTTACGGCTCTGGGCCTCGCGCCCTACCCGGTCGACGAACCGCCTGAGCGCCGCACCGTCCCAGTCACCGCGCTCGGCTCCGCCGGCCGCTCCCCCCGCGGCGCTCCCATCCCCGCGCACCCCGCCGTTGATCCGGTGGAAGGCCAGCGCCAGATCGTCGGCCAGCCGAAACAGCACGACTTCATCCGCCTCGGGCCAGTCCATGCCGACGACCCAGCCGATCCAGGGTCGTACCTGTTCGGGGATGGGAACCCCGTCCAACCACACCGGCGATCAGCCCTGCCCGCGCTCATCATCTGCGGCCTCGTAGCTCGCCGCGGTGTCCCGCAACCCCGTGTGCAAACCGTCGAGCTCTTCGATGTAGGCGTCGAACGCGGCGAATATCTGCTCCTTCAGCTGGGGATAGTGCTTCTCCAGCTCGGCGCCGTACTGGTCGTGCCCCATCGGCCGCCCCGCCGTCGCGAAGGCCTCCCGCACGTCATCGCGAACATCCTCGACGAAGGCCGCCTCGTCCGCGGCCTGCCCGCCCCGCCGCCGCCGGATCCTCTCCCATTCCGCGGCGTAGCCCTCTCCGCCTCCACCCATGGACTACGGCTCCTGAGGGCTCGGGAAGAACCCCTTCAGGCCCGCCCCGGTACCGAAGACGTCATCGTACGGCACCCCTTCCGGCAGCATGGGCTCCACCAGCTCTCGTGTCCGGGCCGACACCTCACGCATCGCGACCCCGACCTGGTGCATGATCGCGTCGGCGAGCTCGGAGGGCGACAGCTTGCGGTAGACGCGGGGATCCAGGGCAAGAGAACGCACCTGCCCACGCGAGTCCACGATCACCGTCACCATCCCATCCGCGGACCGGGCGGCGTGACTGAGCTCGTTCAGCTGCTCGTACACGTCGCGCATTCGGCTCGCCGATTGGCCGAAGCCTGCCGTCGCTTCCTTGAAGGCGGCGTCGATCTCTTCCTGCACAAGAGCCCCAAACGTAACTGTCCGATATCGAAGATAGTCGAAACGGTGCCGAAACGGAGCAACCTTTACGAGAGCAAGGAGCTGTAGAGATCGCGCGTGCGGTGGGCGATGCGTGACCAGGAGAAGTGGTCGACCGCGCGGGCGCGCCCGGCCCGGCCCATCGCCCGGGCGCGGGCCGGGTCGCCGAGCAGGGTGTTGACGTGTTTGGCCAGGTCGGCGGCGAACCGCTCGGGGTCGTGCGGCGTGCCGTCGCCGCTCTGGGAGATCGGCACCAGCAGCCCCGTCTCGCCGTCGGCCACCACCTCGGGGATGCCACCCGTCGCCGTCGCGACCACGGCCGTCTCGCAGGCCATCGCCTCCAGGTTGACGATCCCCATCGGCTCGTAGACCGACGGGCACACGAACACCGTGGCGTGCGTCAGCAGCTGGATCACCTCCGGCTTGGGCAGCATCTCCTGGATCCAGAACACGCCGTCGCGGTCGAGGCCGCGCACCAGCGCGGTCACCTCGGCGGCGATCTCCGGTGTGTCGGGCGCCCCCGCACAGAGCACGAGCTGGGCGTCGCGGTCGAAGGAGCGCGCCGCGTGCAGGAGGTGGACCAGGCCCTTCTGGCGGGTGATGCGGCCGACGAACACGACGTAGGGCCTGCCCGGGTCGACGCCGTGCTTCTTCAGCACGTCGAGGCGGGGGTCGGGGGCGTATTCCGCGGTGTCGATGCCGTTGTGCACGACGGCGACCCTGCCGGGCGGGATCTCGGGGTAGGCGGCCAGGACGTCGCGTCGCATGCCCTCCGACACCGCGATCACCGCATCGGCGGCGGCCAGGGCGGTGCGCTCGGCCCACGACGAGATCGTGTAGCCGCCGCCGAGTTGCTCGGCCTTCCACGGCCGCAGCGGCTCGAGGCTGTGCGTGGTGACCACATGGGGGATGCCGTGCAGCATCTTGGCGACATGCCCGGCGAAGTTGGCGTACCAAGTGTGCGAGTGAACGACGTCCGCGCCCTCGCAGGCGGCGGCCATCTCCAGATCGACGCCGAGCACCTGGAGCGCGGGGTTGGCGCCCGCGAGCCCGCCCGGCACGCGGTAGGCCGAGACCCCGGCCTCGGCGCGCGCGGCACCGAAGCAGCGCACCCGCACGTCGGCCAGTCTCCGCAGCTCCCTGGCCAGGTATTCCATGTGCACCCCGGCTCCGCCGTAAACCTCCGGCGGATATTCACGGCTGAGCAGATCAACACGCATGACACGACCCTATGGCGGGCCATGACCGGCGGACCATCACCCAGGGCGAGTGTTGCCCCTTGGCCGGTTCCTCCGGCGGGCACATTGATCCGCAAACCCGGACACGCGCGAATGCCCCCGTGCGGGCTTTCGTCGATAGATCGGCCATTTGAGGGTAGCGTCCAGAACATGAGGTCCCGGAAGGTGCTTGCGGTCGTGCTGGCAGGTGGAGAGGGCAAGAGGCTCATGCCGCTCACGGCGGATCGGGCCAAACCGGCCGTGCCGTTCGGGGGGATGTATCGGCTCATCGACTTCGTGCTGTCCAACCTGGCCAACGGCGGCTTTCTGAAGATCGTCGTGCTCACGCAGTACAAGAACCACAGCCTCGACCGGCACGTGTCGCGCACCTGGCGGCTCACGGCGATGCTGGGCAACTACGTCACCCCCGTGCCGGCCCAGCAGCGGCTCGGCCCCCGCTGGTTCTCCGGGTCGGCGGACGCGCTCTTCCAGAACCTGAACCTGATCTACGACGAGATGCCCGAGCACGTGATCGTGTTCGGGGCCGACCACATCTACCGGATGGATCCGCAGCAGATGGTCGAGCAGCACGAAGACTCCAGCGCCGACGTCACCGTGGCGGCGATCCGGCAGCCGCTGTCGCTGGCCGACCAGTTCGGCGTGATCGAGACCGACCCCGAGGGGCGCCGGATCGTCGCCTTCAGGGAGAAGCCGAAAGACGCGGTGGGGCTGGCCGACTCGCCCGACGAGGTGTTCGCGTCGATGGGCAACTACGTGTTCAAGACGCAGTCGATGATCGACGCATTGCGCGAGGACGCGCTCGACCCCACGAGCAAACACGACCTGGGCGGAAACATCATCCCCATGCTGGTCAAGTCGGGCGGGGCCGACGTGTACGACTTCGCGCACAACATCGTCCCCGGCTCCAGCGAGCGCGACCGGGGCTACTGGCGCGACGTGGGGACGCTCGACGCCTATTACGACGCCCACATGGACCTCATCTCGGCCCACCCGGTGTTCAACCTCTACAACGACAAGTGGCCGATCTTCACCGGGCACGACCCGCTTCCGCCCGCCAAGTTCGTGCACAACGACGGTGACCGGGTGGGGCGGGCGATCGACTCGCTGGTGTCGCCCGGCGTGATCGTCTCCGGCGGGACGGCGATCCGGTCGGTCCTGTCGCCCAAGGTGGTGCTCCACTCGCATTCACGGGTGGAGGACTCCGTGCTGATGGAGAACGTCAAGATCGGCAGGGGCGCGGTGGTGCGCAAGGCGATCATCGACAAGAACGTCGTCATTCCCGACGGCGCGCGGATCGGCTTCGACCTGGACTACGACCGCACCCGATTTGCGCTGACGCGGGGCGGGGTCGTGGTCATCGGCAAGAACGAGATCGTCGACCGGTAGGCGGGCGGATCCCGGCGTGGTCTCCCGCGGTTCAGGCGGTCACGGTCCCCGCGTTTCCGGCGGGGTGCCCGAGGGGGGACCGGGCCGGCGCCGGAGCGCCGGTGTCACAAAGGTCGTCAACAGGTAGGGAGCCCGGGAATCGGGGGAGGGTCCCGGGCCACGTGGCAGTGTCCCGGGACGGCACGGAATCGGCCCGAACAGGTCGGACCACCCCTTCTCAGCGCAGGCTCAGCCAGGCCGTCTCCCTAGTACCGGCCGTACCAGGGGCTGGGCCAGCCGTAGGGGTGCCCCCAGTCGCGGTAGCCATAGTGCGGCCAGCCCCAGTGGTGGTACGGGCGGTAGCCATGGTGGTGGCGCCGGTCACCGTCGTGCCCGCGGCCCCAGCTGCTGGCGTACCTGTCGTCCTCCACGGCCTCCAGGTCGGTGGTGTCGTGCTCCTCAGCCTGCTGGGCGTCCTCGGACTCCCAAGCCTCCTCCGACTCCCAGGCCTCCTCGGAGGTCTCAGCCTCCTCGGACCCCCAGGCCTCCTCCGACTCAGCGGCGTCCTCGGACTCCCAGGCCTTCTCCGGCTCCGCGGCCTCTTCCGACTGCCAACCCTCACGGGCCTGCCCGGCGTCCTCGGAGTGCCACGCCTCTTCGGATTGCCAGGCCTCCTCGGACTCAGCTGCGTCCTGCGACTCCCAGGCCTCCTCGGAGGTCTCAGCCTCCTCCGACTCCCAGGCCTCCTCGGAGGTCTCAGCCTCCTCCGACTCCCAGGCCTCCTCGGAGGTCTCAGCCTCCTGCGACTCCCAGGCCTCCTCGGAGGTCTCAGCCTCCTGCGACTCCCAGGCCTCCTGGGACTCCTGCGACTCGCGGACGTCCTCGACGGCTTCGGCCTTCTCCGCTTCCTCGGCCTTGTGAGCTTCCGCGGCTTCCTGGTTCTCCGCGGTCTGGGCCGTCATGTCGCCGTAACGGAACGCTTTCCGCTCACGGCGGTCGGTGCAGGCGTCGGCGTCGCGACGGGACGCGTAGACGCCCCAGCGGTCGATGCGGAGTGTGTGCGTGGCGTCGGACACGCTCAGGCCGCAGGTGACCTCTTCAGCGTGGGCAGGACCGGCTATGGCGACGAGCGCGGCGGCGGTGGCCAGAGCGCCACCTGTGGCTATGAGCTTACTTCTCACGTTCTCCCCCTGTTATCACGAAGTGACAAGCCTTAATCACTCTATGTAGTCGTCGTCGTAACGTGGTGTAACGCCACGCGAGGAACGTCTCACCGCTTTGCTGGATGTCTCGGGACAAGATCGCGCTTATGTCACCGCGCTTCCCGTGTCGATAGCCATCGGTTATAACGACAGATCTTGGACTCGGAGAGCTCGGCGAGCGCATCATCGTCGCCATGAGGATCCAGCCCGTACACCGCCCGTCCGCCCGCCGCCGCATCGTGTCGGTCCCGCGCCTTCGCCGCCCGGCTGCAGGCACGGTTACGACAGCCCTGCTCCTCGCCGGAGCGCTCGCCGTGAGCGCCTGCGGCGCCGGTTCTGACGATGCCGTCAGGGCCGCCGCGGATCGCATAACCGTTGATCTCGCGCCGGCATCGCCGTCCGGAACCAGCCCCGGCGCGGCGACCGGCGTGGCCGCGGCGGCGCAGGCGTACGTGGACGCGGTGAACGCCCGCGATCTGGACGCGCTCGTCACCTCCTTCGCCCGGGACGGCGAGATCGTCGACGTCCGCCGGAGCATCCGCGGGCACGACGCCATCCGCGCATGGGCGGACAACGAGGTGATCGGCGGCACGCTGCGGGTGGTCTCCGTGGTCGAGAACCGGGCGGACGGGCAGCGGCTGCTGGTCCACTGGGCTCCCTCAGGATCCAGCGGGTGGCGCGCGCACTATGACTTCACGGTGCGCGGCGAGCGCATCGTCAAGGCGGACCTCCAGTACGCCTGACCGCGCCCGGCCGCATCCCCAGGGTGGAACGGCCTAACCGTGCCGCCAGAGCGCGGCTCCGGTGAGGTCGCCCTCCCCGGCGACCGAGCCGGCGGCGTAGACCTCCCTGGTGCCGGGACGCCACGCCAGCGCCGCGACGACGCCGTCGATCTCGGCTGACGTCCAGTGACCGCCCGCATGACGCAGCAGGCGGGCGCCCGTCGCGTCGAGCACCCACATGCCGCCGGCGCCGTCCGGTTCCGCCTGGGTGAACGTGGTGCCGAGCGGGCCCCACCGGCAATGCCACGCTCCGCCGTCCCAGTGCAGCGCCACCGGGCGTGACCGCTCCAGCGGCTCCCCCTCCGCGTCGTACTTCCCCCGCACCAGCCAGGACACCCCGCCCACCGCCCACACGTCGTCGGGGCCGAGCACGGCCACGTCGGCGAGCCGGGCACGGGGCGAGGCGGCCCCGCGCGCAACGCCGAGCTCCGGCACGCCGACCGCCTGCCAGGCCGAGCCGTTCCAGCGGGCGGCGGCCGGTTCACCCGGCACGGGCGGGCCACTCACCGTCCACACGTCCGCGCCCTCTCCCCCGACGGCTCCCGCCCTGGACGGCAGCCGGTACGCCAGCCAGCCCGAACCGTCCCACCGCATTGCCGCCCGCCCTGACACGACCCACGGCCCACGCGCCGCCGTGCCGTACAAGCCGATGGACGAGCCGATGAAGCCCCCATCGAATGGGCCGCCGGCGGACGGAACCCCGGAGGGGCCGCCGGAACGACCCGCGGACGGCGGCTTGACGGTCGGCGCAACCGTGGGCTGAGGAGTGGACGAA